>NZ_JARWRU010001093.1 GCF_029867845.1 Nocardia farcinica
CCGGCGCCCCGCCAGCCCCCCCCCTCCCGCGGGGGGGGGGCGCGCGGGATCCCTCTTCTCGACCGATCCTGGTTTCGACCGATCCGTGGTTACTTGTTCTCGTCGCTGGGACGGAACGCCGTGGTGGCGTCCTTGGCGGGATCACTACCGGTCTCGCCGCCGAACGGCTGGCCCTGCTGCTGACCGGCCTGCGGGGCCGAGGGCTGCTGGCCGTAGCCGCCGTACTGCTGGCCCGACTGCTGACCCTGCTGTGCCTGCTGGCCGCCGAAGTGCTGCGTCGCGCTCTCGTCGGGACGCGGCTGCGCGCCGGAGGCGTACGGCGAGGACTGCTGCTGCGCGCCGTAACCCGGCTGCTGACCGTAGGGCGAGCCCGCCTGCTGACCCGGCTGCGGCTGCTGACCGTAGGGCGAGGACTGCTGCTGGCCGGGCTGGCCGTAGGGCGAGGCCTGCGACGGGTACTGCGCGCCGGAGGCGTAACCGGCCTGCTGCCGGCCGTAACCACCCTGCTGGCCGTAGGACGGCTGGGCGGGCTGGCTCTGCTGGCCGTACTGCTGGCCGGGCTGGCCCTGCTGCTGACCGTAGGGCGCGCCGTAACCGCCCTGCTGGCTCGGGAATCCGCCCTGCTGGGCGGGCTGGGCCGGCTTCGGCGCCGGCGGCTGGAGGATGCCCGCCTCGAACAGCACCACCGCGACCGCCAGCGCGGTCTGCACCAGCGCCAGGAAGATCAGCACCCAGGCGCCCCACTTGGTGGCCAGTCCGTCGGTCAGCCCGATGACCTGGAACAGCAGCGCCAGGAAGCCGGCGGCGGCGGCCGCGGCCGCCGCGCCCGGCCACAGCTGCTAGGGCAGCAGCGACACCGCGGCGAGCAGACCTGCCAGCAGCGGCAACGCGAGCAGCGCCGACAGACCCATCGCGAACGCCGACTGCGAGTCACCGCTGATGGTGGCGCCGTTGAAGGAGTTGGTGATCTCGGCCTGGGCGAAGGGCAGGAAGCCGAGCAGGAAGATGAGCACGCCGAGCGCGGCGACGCCAACCAGCAGGAAGAACGGGAGCCCCTTGGCCGCCGCGCCGGCGGCGCTCGCACCGGCGCCAGCACCGGACGGCTGGCCGGGGCCGGGTGCGGAAGGTGCGGAGGGCGTCGCGGGTGTGTTGTACCCGGAGCCCCCGGTCGGGTAGGACATGTCGTCGTCTCCTCGGTCGAGTTCGTGTACTTCGGCTTGGATTCGTTTCTGACGCTACTGGTTTCTGACGCTACTGCACGCGACCGCCCCCGGTCATCCCGCCGGAACGAGTCACGACCGGGTGCCGACGCGGAAGGACCGCTTCCCGGATACCCGGAAAGCGGTCCTTCAACGATTTCTCCGGCGCTCGGATCAGCGCCTCACCTCATCGCGATCACGCGGTGATGGAGGCCTGCTCCAGGATCTCGCGCGCCAGCGCGGCGGTCTCCGAGGGGGTCTTGCCGACCTTGACACCCGCGGCCTCCAGCGCGTCCTTCTTGGCCTGGGCGGTGCCCGAGGAGCCGGACACGATGGCGCCCGCGTGGCCCATGGTCTTGCCCTCCGGCGCGGTGAAGCCCGCGACGTAGCCGACGACCGGCTTGGTGACGTTGGCCTTGATGTAGGCCGCCGCCCGCTCCTCGGCGTCGCCGCCGATCTCGCCGATCATGACGATCAGCTTGGTCTCCGGGTCCTTCTCGAACGCCTCGATGGCGTCGATGTGGGTGGTGCCGATGACCGGGTCGCCGCCGATGCCGATGGAGGTCGAGAAGCCGAAATCGCGCAGCTCGTACATCATCTGGTAGGTCAGCGTGCCCGACTTCGAGACCAGGCCGATCGGGCCCTTGCCGGTGATGTTGGCCGGGGTGATGCCGACCAGCGCCTCGCCGGGGGTGATGATGCCGGGGCAGTTGGGCCCGATGATGCGGGTCTTGTTGCCCTTTTCGACGTTGTAGGCCCACGCGAAAGCGGTGTCCTGCACCGGGATGCCCTCGGTGATGACCACCAGCAGCGGGATCTCCGCGTCGATGGCCTCGATGATGGCGTCCTTGGCGAACTTCGGCGGCACGAACGCGATGGACACGTCGGCGCCGGTCTCCTTGATGGCCTCGGCGACGGTGCCGAACACCGGCAGCTCGACGGCGTTGCCGTCCTTGTCGGTGTGCGACACGGTGGTGCCCGCCTTGCGGGCGTTCACGCCACCGACGACCTGGGTGCCGGCCTTGAGCATGAGGGCGGTGTGCTTGGTGCCCTCACCGCCGGTGATGCCCTGGACGATGACCTTGGAGTCCTTGGTCAGGAAGATAGCCATGAGATTCGGTCCTTACTCGTCCGCGTCAGCGGGCTGCCAGTTCGGCGGCCTTGTCGGCGCCTTCGTCCATTGTCTGCGCCAGCGTCACCAGCGGGTGCGCGGCCTCGGCGAGGATCTGGCGACCCTCGTCCACGCGGTTGCCGTCCAGGCGCACGACCAGCGGCTTGGTGGCCGCGTCGCCCAGGATCTCCAGCGCCTTCACGATGCCGTTGGCGACCGCGTCACAGGCGGTGATGCCGCCGAACACGTTGACGAACACGCTCTTGACCTGCGAGTCGCCCAGGATCACGTCCAGGCCGGCGGCCATGACCTCGGCCGAGGCGCCGCCGCCGATGTCGAGGAAGTTGGCCGGCTTGACGCCGTTGTGCTTCTCACCGGCGTAGGCGACGACGTCCAGGGTGGACATGACCAGGCCCGCGCCGTTGCCGATGATGCCGACCTCGCCGTCGAGCTTGACGTAGTTGAGGTCGTTCTGCTTGGCCTTGAGCTCCAGCGGATCGGTCGCGTCGATGTCGGCGAAGTCCGCGTGCTCCGGGTGCCGGAAGGAGGCGTTCTCGTCCAGGGTGACCTTGCCGTCCAGGGCGAGGATCTCGTCCTGGGGGGTGCGCACCAGCGGGTTGACCTCGACCAGGGTGGCGTCCTCGGCGACGAAGACCTCCCACAGCTTCTGGATGGTCACCGCGGCGGAGTCGAGCACCTCGGCGGGCAGGTGGCCCTGCTCGGCGATGGAGCGCGCGAACGCCAGATCGACGCCCTTGACAGCGTCCACCGGGACCTTGGCCAGCCGCTCCGGCTTGGTGGCGGCGACCTCTTCGATCTCCATGCCACCCTCGACCGAGCACATGGCCAGGTAGGTGCGGTTGGCGCGATCGAGCAGGAAGGAGATGTAGTACTCCTCGGCGATGTCCTTCGCCTCGGCGACCAGGATCTTCTTCGTGATGTGGCCCTTGATGTCCAGGCCGATGATGTTCTGCGCGTGGGTGAACGCGTCGTCCGGGGTGGCGGCGTACTTGACGCCACCGGCCTTACCGCGGCCACCGACCTTGACCTGGGACTTGATCATCACCGGCTTGCCGATTTCCTCCGCGATGGCGCGGGCGTCCTCGGCCGAGTCCGTGACGCGGCCCTCGGACGAAGGCACTCCGTGCTTAACGAAGAGCTCCTTCGCCTGATATTCGAAGAGATCCATGTACTCACCATCTCGTCTGCGTTGCTATGACAACGTCTTTGTTGGCGGCCCGACGTCGGAAGCGGGTCGGGTCGGACTCTAACCAGTCACATGGAGGGCCAATCGGCCACGTTCATCCTAAGTGGCGCAGGTCACGCGGCATGGGCCGGGGGCAACAAAACCGCTGGCCAAGGCTACTGACGAGTAGCTTTCGGCAGTGCGGCCAGGTAGAGCGGCACGCCCGGGGCCGGTGCAGAAATTCCGGGAACTTCCACGACGGGCATTCTCACTTCAGTGCCCGAAACGCCGTGAGTTATTCCGCCGCGCACTCGTGATGAATCTCACATGCCGGGAGAGAAACGGCGCAGCGCTTGCGAGCGACGCAATCGCTTCGTTACCGTCATGCAGTCGATGTCACAACTAGGTCACGACTCCCCTGTTCCAGAGGATGAGGAGGACGGCAAGCCTTGATGCAGCACAGCGCTCCGCAAGCGGTGAGCCGTTCGATCGCAACACCCCCGACATCGTTCACCTGCCGTTTCATCGGCACAGTGACCAACTCCCGCTTCACGATGTGGTACTGCCGATGAGTAATCGCTCGTCTCTGACCGAGCTCGCCGCAGGCGCTTTTTCCTCGGGCTCCCGTTCCCGCTCCGGTCACCGTTATCGCGACGACGACCAGCCCTTCCTTCCCGGTGCTGGCGCGTCCATCCCCTCGACGACGCACCGTGCCGCACCCTCGCACGCTGCCCCCTCCGCCGAGGTGGATACCCACTCGGCGCCCGCTCATTCGGCGCCCGCCCATCCGCTGCCGACGCGCTCGGCGCAGACCCCCACGGGGCCCGCCCACGCGGCCCCGCGCGCCCCGGCGGGGGGCGTGGGGGGGGGTTGCCCGCGGCCCACCGCCACCCCGGCCCCCCCCGCCCGGGGGCGCGCGGGGGGGGCGGGGGTCCCGGGCCACACCAGGGACCGCCGC
>NZ_JARWRU010001094.1 GCF_029867845.1 Nocardia farcinica
CGCGACACAAATACCACCCTCATCCACCCCCCGGGCTACGGGTATTGGGGGGGCGCGCGGCGCGCGGGGCGGCGCGCCGCCGACGCCGCGCTGTTCGTTATCTCGGCGGCCGACGGCGCGAGCGGCGTCGGCGGGGCGACCAGGGCGCTGTGGGACGAGTGCGAGGCAGCGGGCATGCCGCGCGCGATCGTGCTCACCCATCTCGACGCCGCCCGCGCCGACTTCGACGAACTGGTGCACGCCTGTGGCCTGTTCCTCGGCGACGGTTCGTCGGAATCCATCGTGCCGCTGCACATCCCGATCTACGGAAAGGCCGGGGCGGACGGGCACCGGCAGGTCACCGGGCTGATCGACCTGCTGTCGAACCGGGTGATCGACTACTCCGGCGGGCAGCCCGTGGCCGGGAAACCGAGCGAGGAGCAGGCCCGCCTCGCCGAGCGGGGCCGCGCCCAGCTGATCGAGGCGGTGATCGCGGGCAGCGAGGACGAATCGCTCATGGAGCGCTATCTCGAGGGCGGTGAGATCGACCCGCAGACCCTGACCGCCGATCTGGAGCGGGCGGTCGCGCAGGCCGGTTTCCACCCGGTGCTGATCGGCGCCTCCGCTCCCGAAGGGGCGCGCACCGGGCTCGGCACCGTGGAATTGCTCGAGCTGATCGTCGGCGGCTTCCCCACCCCCGCCGAACACGTGGTCACCGCGCGCGGCAACGGCAGCGCCGCCGAGCCGCTGGCCTGCGACCCGAGGGCCGACCTCGCCGCCGAGGTGATCCGCACCTCCTCCGACGCCTATGTCGGCCGGGTCTCGCTGGTGCGGGTGTTCTCCGGCACCCTGCACGCCGACGACATCGTCCACGTCCGCGGCCACGGCCTCGCCGAGCCGGGCGATCCCGGCCACCCCGAGCACGACGTCGACGAGCGAGTGGGCTCGGTCGCGGCGCCGTTCGGCAAGCAGCAGCGGCCCATCCCCGAGGCCATCGCGGGCGACATCGCCTGCGTCACCAAGCTTGCGCACGCCGAGACCGGCGACACCCTGTCGGCCACCGCCGCCCCCGTCCGTATCGAGCCGTGGCCGCTGCCCGAACCGTTGCTGCCGGTCGCCGTGCGCGCGCACGCCAAGTCCGACGAGGACAAGCTGTCCACCGGTCTGGCCCGGCTCACCGCCGAGGACCCGACGCTGCGGGTCGAACACAACCGCGACACCGGGCAGCTGGTGCTGTGGTGCCTCGGCGAGGCGCACCGCGATGTGGCGCTGGAGCGGCTGCGCACCCGGTTCGGGGTGCGCGTCGATCTCGAGGAGTACCGGCTGGCACTGCGCGAGACCCTGGCCGGGCAGGCGCGGGCGCGTGGCAGGCACGTCAAGCAGTCCGGCGGGCACGGGCAGTTCGCGGTGTGCGAGATCGAGGTCAGGCCGCTGCCGACCGGGTCGGGGCTGGAGTTCGTTGACGCGGTGGTCGGCGGCGCGGTGCCCCGGCAGTTCATCGGGTCGGTGGAGAAGGGTGTGCGCGCCCAGGCCGCGCGCGGCGTGGTGGCCGGATACCCGCTGGTGGACATCCGGGTGACGCTCGTCGACGGCAAGGCCCATTCCGTCGACTCCTCCGACGCCGCCTTCCAGACCGCGGGGGCGCTGGCGCTGCGCGAGGCCGCGGCGCAGGCGGGGGTGGTCCTGCTGGAGCCGATCGACGAGGTGTCGATCGTGGTTGCCGACGATTTCCTGGGCGCCGTTCTCGGCGATCTGTCGAGCCGGCGCGGCCGCGTTCTCGGGACCACGCCGCACGGATCGGGGCGCACCCGCATCGACGCGGAGGTGCCCGAGCGGGAGTTGCGCAACTACGCGGTGGACCTGCGATCCCTCGCCCACGGCAGCGGCGAGTTCCACCGTGGCTATCTCCGCCACGAGCCGATGCCCGCACCGGTCTCGCGGACGGTGCTCGACGAGGCCCCGACATGAGCCCACTATCCTGAGTGCCATGGCAGCAGGTAAGGGCGGTAAACCGTCGAAGGAAGCGAAGGCCGCGGCGAAGGCGGCACGCAAGCAGGCGTCGAAGGAGCGTCGTCAGCAGCTCTGGCAGGCGTTCCAGATGCAGCGCAAGGAAGACAAGCTCCTGCTGCCGCTGATGATCGGCGCGCTCGTCGGCATCACCGTGGTGTTCCTGGCGATCAGCCTGATCTTCGGCATCAGCTGGTTCTTCCTGGTGCCGCTCGGCCTGCTGCTCGGCGTGCTGGTCGCGTTCATCATCTTCGGCCGCCGCGTGCAGGCCAACGTCTACGCCAAGGCCGAGGGCCAGGCGGGCGCGGCCGCGTGGGTGCTGGACAATCTGCAGGGCAAGTGGCGGGTGAGCAACGGCGTCGCCGCGACCACCCAGTTGGACGCGGTGCACCGGGTGATCGGCCGTCCCGGCGTGATCCTGATCGGCGAGGGCTCGGCGCACCGGCTCAAGCCGCTGCTCGCGCAGGAGAAGAAGCGCACCGCCCGCCTGATCGGCGACACCCCGATCTACGACTTCGTGGTCGGCAACGAGGAGGGCCAGATCCCGCTCAAGGATCTGCAGAAGCGCCTGACCAAGCTGCCCCCGAACATCGACGCCAAGCGTATGGACCAGATCGAGTCCAGGCTGTCGGCGCTGAGCAAGCGCACCGGTCCCGCGCTGCCGAAGGGGCCGATGCCCGCCGGCGCGAAGATGAAGGGCATGCAGCGCACCATCCGCAGGCGCTGAGCCGACCGAACCGTTCCACCGACACAGCCCGGGCACCCGCCCGGGCTGTTCGCCTTCCGGCCGCCTATCCCGATCGACCGGCGCCCCTACCGGGTGGTGACTGCTCTCACCTGGCGTTGACCAGGGCGGTTCCGGTGGCGCGGTCGTGCATGCCGCGGCCGTCGCCGTCGGTGAACAGCGCCGGGATGACGAACACCAGCAGCACCTGCCTGGCCAGCGCCCGGACGAAGCCGACCGGCACCGGCGCGTCGATGCGCACCACGCGCAGCCGCAGGAAGTACTGGCCGGGGGTGAAACCGAACAGCGTCACCGAGATCACGCCGATCAGGAACCAGATCAGCAGGGTGAGGTCGGCGTTGACGCCCTGCACGATCAGCGCGGAGATGCCGACGCCGATCATCCAGTCGACGAACAGCGCGGCGATACGGCGCACCGTCGAGGCCAGCGATCCGGCGCCTTCCCTCGGCAGTCCGAGCTGCTGGCCCGGGTACTCGGAGGCCGACGGATCACCGCCGGTCTCGGGTCCGCTGAGCCAGGAGCCGGTGATGCGTGCCATGACCTCAGGATAGGCGGCGGCGGGCGGCGTTGCCGCCCCCGGCCCCCCCCGCCGCAGCAACCGCCCAGCAATCGCGGCGGGGGGCCGGGTGCCCGGGAGAACCCCCGTTAGCGGCCCCGCCCGGGCAGGGGCAGGATGTGGACCGATA
>NZ_JARWRU010001095.1 GCF_029867845.1 Nocardia farcinica
CCCCCGTGGGTCCCCCCGAGGGGCCGTTGGGGCCCCCGGGGGGCCGGGGCGTGGGGCCCGTGGGGGCCCGCCGCCCCCGGCCGCGCGCGCCGGTTCGGGGGCGCGCCGGCCCGGGCGGCGCCGACGACCTGCTCACCGCCACGCTGCTCACCGCCCGATGTCCGGAGCTCTTCGCGCCGGCCATGCACACCGAGATGTGGGAGCACCCGGCCACCCAGGCGAACGTGGCCACCCTGCGCGCCCACGGCGCCGTGGTGATGGAACCGGCTTCCGGCAGGCTCACCGGCACCGACACCGGTCCCGGCAGGCTGCCCGAGCCCGAGGAGATCTTCGGCCTGGCCTCGCTGCTGCGGGAACGCGAGGACGCCGTCCCGCGCGACCTGGTCGGCAAGCGCCTGGTCATCACCGCGGGCGGCACCCGCGAGCCCCTCGATCCGGTCCGCTTCCTCGGCAACCGCAGCTCCGGCAAGCAGGGTTACGCCCTGGCCAGGGTCGCCGCCCAGCGCGGCGCCCAGGTCACCCTCATCGCGGGCAACACCATCGAGATGGCCGCGCCGGCCGCGGTCGACCTGGTGCACATCACCACCGCCGAACAGCTCAAGACCGCGGTGGAGAAGCACGCGATCGGCGCCGACGCGGTGATCATGGCCGCCGCCGTTGCCGATTTCCGGCCGACCAACGTCGCCGCGGTGAAGATCAAGAAGGGCGCGGGCGAGCCCGACGTCATCCCGCTGACCAAGAACGACGACATCCTGGCGGGCCTGGTGCAGTCCCGTCGCGACGGGCAGCTGCCAGGCACCGCCATCGTCGGTTTCGCCGCCGAGACCGGCGACGAGGACGGCGACGTGCTCACCCACGCGCGTGCCAAACTCGCCCGCAAGGGCTGCGACCTGCTCGTGGTCAACGCCGTCGGCGAGGGCAAGGCGTTCGAGGTCGACACCAACGACGGCTGGCTGCTCGGCGCGGACGGCACCGAACAGGCGCTCGACCACGGCTCCAAGGCGCTGCTGGCCAGCCGGGTGCTCGACGCGCTGGTGCCGCTGCTGCGCTCCTGAAACCTCCGCTCGCTCGCGCCAGGCGGCTGCCGCCCGGCGAAAAGCGCTGCGCGCGAGCGAGCTTCGGCGGCCGGTAGCCGCGACGGCCCCGAGGGTTGGACTGCGCTGTTGGGGGGTAGT
>NZ_JARWRU010001096.1 GCF_029867845.1 Nocardia farcinica
TGGAGCCACACGACTGCGAGGGTGGTGTCACGCGCCTTGTGCGGTCCGAGCCCGCAATGATGCTTGCGGTCGCGGGTGTAGCGGGACATCTCGGCGGTGGCAGGCTTGCGCCGCATCTGGCCTGCGGTGTGGGCGCGCCGGGGGGGGGGGGGGGGGGGGGGGGGGGGGGGGGGGCTCTCCCCGGGCGGCGCCTCGCCTCCAGCCGGACCGCCCAGCCGACCATCGAGCGCAGGTAGCGCAGCACGGTGTCGTCGTCGCAGGCCACCGGGTCGGCCAGGTGCAGGCGGAACAGCTCCTCGATGGAGGCGAGCAGCAGCCGGGTGGTGGTGCCGTTCGGGTCGACCATCACCCCCGCGTAGCGCGAGAGGTGCCTGGCGGTGATGGCGCGGGAGGACCTGCGGCCGACCTCGATCTGTTTGCGCAGCTGCGGCGGACCGCCGTCGGGCGGGCTGAGCAGGATGCGCCAGCTGTCCGGGGCGGCGTGCACATAGGCCAGGATGCCGCGGCCGACCTGGTCGACATCGGCGCCCTCGGCCTGCGCCCCCGACCAGTCCACGGTCTGCATGCCGCGGAAGGCGACCTGCGTCTCGCGTTCCAGCAGGACCGCGGTCAATCCGGCCAGGTCGCCGAACTGCTGGTAGATCAGTGCCCTGGCCACGCCCGCGGCACGCGCCACCCGGTCGATGCCGACGGCGGCGAAGCCCTCGGCGACCACGATGTCGCGGGTGACGTCGAGCAGCTGGTCGCGCCGGTCGGCCGCCGACATCCGCTTGCGCTTGGCCGGCTGTTCCTCGGCCGCGGGCTCCCCATCCCGCGCGCCGGTACGCGCGGGTTCGCCGCTCCGCTCGTCGCCCGGCCTGCCGCCCCCCTGATCGCCGCTCACACCGGCCCCCTCATCGCCCGGCGGGTTGCGCCAGGAGCAGCTCCACCGCCTTGGCGGCGCTCTGGACGGCGCTCTCCATGGTGGCCGACCAGTCGGTGGCGGTCCAGTCGCCCGCCAGCACCAGCGAGGGCACCGAGGTGCGCTGCGGGGGACGGAGGTCGTGCGTGCCGACGGTCTGGGAGAAGGTGGCCTTGGGCATGCGCACCACGTGGCCCTGGATCACCTCGGCCTGCGCGGCGGCCGGGTAGTAGCGGCGCAGCAGCGCCATCTGCTCGGCCACGATCTCGGCGTTGGTCTTGGTGATCTGCTCGTAGGCGCCGCTGGTGGTCAGGCAGTACAGCCAGGCCTTCTCGGTGCTGCGGCCGGTCATCAGCTGCCGGTCGAAGACCTCGTCGATGACCCCGGTGCCGCCGATGAGCGCCTCGAACTCGGTGGCGGTGCCCAGCGGGCGGTCCAGATAGAGGTTGGTGCTGACGATGGGGGTGTAGTGCAGCTTGTCGGCGGCGGCGTAGATCTCGGAGTGCTCGGGCAGGTCGTCGAGCAGGCCGCCGATGTTGGTGTTGGGTACCGCGCAGATCACCGCGTCGGCGGGCACGGTGGAGCCGTCGGCCATGGCAACGCCGGTCACCTTGCCGTCGACGATGTGGATGCGCCGCGCCACCGCCCGGTAGCGCACGTCGACGCCGCGTTCGCGGAACACCCGCAGGGCGCCGTCGACGTAGAGGGTGTCCAGATCGGTGGTCGGATAGCCGATGCTGACCGGGGTGAGGTGCTTGGCGCCGAGCCGGAAGCCGGTGGCCAGCACGTCGGCGAAGACCTTCGCCGACTCGATCTCCACCGGTTCGGCGGCGATGCCGAGCGCCAGCCAGTCCCACAGTGCCTCGCGGGATCTGGCGGGCATGCCGATGCGCTCGAACCACTGCGCGGTGGTCAGATCGGCCAGGTCGTGCGGCTGGTTGAGCGCCTGCCACAGCAGCAGGCCGGTGGCGCGCAGGGTGCGCAGCCGGTCCAGCAGGCCGGTGTCGGGATGCAGTCCGGTGAGGGTGCGGATGGCGCCGAGGCCGGTGACCGACATGGTGACCGAGCGGCCGTCGGGCCAGCGCAGGGTGGAGCGTTCCGGGAAGGCGACGTGCTCGCGGGTGCCGACACTGTCGAGGTAGCGGAAGAGGTTCTCGTAGCCGCTGGCGATGACGTGCTGACCGTTGTCCGGCGGATCGTCGACCGCGTCGACCTTCATGGCGTGGGCGCGCCCGCCCAGCCTGCCCCGCCGTTCCAGCAGTGTGACCTTCTTGCCCGCCTCGGCGAGCCAGACCGCCGAGGCCAGCCCCGCCAATCCGCCGCCGATCACCACGTACTGCCGCGGATCACCCATCCCCGCTCCTCCCGCTCCGGTTGCGAATTGTTAGTTAATCCGCATTCTTGTTCTGGCGCAAGCGGATCGGCATTCCGGCGAGGCGGGCGCTCAGCCGATGCGCACGGTCCAGCGGCCACGGTGCCGCAGCCGGGCCACCCCGCCGGGCGCCACGTCCAGCCGCCAGAACGCGGCGGGCGGGGCGTCGAGGGCGATCACCAGCGCCGACCGCACCACCGCGGGATGGGTGATTGCCACCGTCGGGGTGCCCTCGGCCGCCACGTCGGCCAGCCACTCGGCGGTGCGGGCCAGCACGTCGAGGACGGACTCGCCGCCGTGCCCCGCCCAGGACGGATCGGTGAGCCAGTGCTGCAGGTCGGCGGGCGGCAGCGTGTCCAGGGCGGCGCCACGCCAGTGACCGGCGTCGAGATCGCGCAGGCGCGGGTCGGGGGCGCCCGACAGCCCGAGCCGCTCGGCGGTCTGCACCGCGCGCAGCTCGGGGCCGGTGCGCACGGCGGCGTCCGAGGGCGGGGTGTAGGCGGGCAGGGCGTTGCGGCCGCCCTCGGTGAGCGGCTCGTCGGCCGGGAAGCGCGCGGCGCGCAGCGCCTCGGTGATGCCGTGCCCGATCAGGTCGAGTTTCAGCGCGGTGCCCACCCGCGTCAGCCTACGGCTCCGTCCCGCGCCTGCCTACGGGCTCGGGCGCGCCCGACCGCGTGGGTCGCGGCCGGTTGTCGGTGCGCGGGTGCACACTGAACGAGTGCCCCCGTTCTCGACCGCCAGGTTCTCCCACGCGACCAGGGAATGGTTCGACGGGGCCTTCGCCGCGCCCACCTCGGCGCAGATCGGCGCCTGGCAGGCGATCGCCGCGGGCGAGCACACCCTGGTGGTCGCGCCCACCGGCTCGGGCAAGACGCTCTCGGCCTTCCTGTGGGCCATCGACGAGCTGGCGCGCGGAGCCGGGGCCCGGCCGGACGATCAGGCCGCCTCCGGCGGTGCCGCGGCGTCGAGGGCTGCCGGGTCGAACGGCACCACCGTCCTCTACGTCTCTCCGCTCAAGGCCCTCGCGGTCGACGTCGAGCGCAACCTGCGCGCCCCGTTGGCAGGCATCACCCGCACCGCCGCCCGGTTGGGCCTCGAGGTCCCGGAGATCACCGTCGGCGTGCGCTCCGGCGACACCACCCAGGCCGCGCGCCGCGCCATGCAGCGCACCCCGCCCGACATCCTCATCACCACCCCCGAGTCGCTGTTCCTCATGCTGACCTCCGCCGCGCGCGAGACCCTGCGCACGGTGCGGACGGTGATCGTGGACGAGGTGCACGCCGTGGCCGGTTCCAAGCGCGGCGCGCATCTGGCGCTGTCGCTGGCCAGGCTGGATCTGCTCACCGGTCGCCCCGCCCAGCGCATCGGCCTGTCGGCGACGGTGCGCCCGGCCGAGGAGGTCGGCCGCTTCCTCACCGGCGCGGCGCCGGTCACCATCGTCGCCCCGCCCGCGCCCAAGACCTTCGACCTCAGCGTGCGGGTGCCGGTGCCTGACATGACCGAGCCAGGCGATTCCGACCAGCCGGGCTCCATCTGGCCGCACGTGGACGAGGCCGTGGTCGATCTGGTGCTGGCCCACCGCTCGTCGATCGTGTTCGCCAACTCCCGCAGGCTGGCCGAGCGCCTGACCGCCCGGCTCAACGAGGCCTACGCGGCCCGCCTCGGCGAGGCCGTGGACACCGCGCACGGCCCGCCCGCCCAGCTCGGCGCAAGCACCGAGGTCGTGCACGGCGCGGAACCGCTGCTGGCCCGCGCCCACCACGGCTCGGTGAGCAAGGAACAACGCGCCCTGATCGAGGACGACCTCAAGAGCGGGCGGCTGCGCTGTGTGGTGGCCACCAGCAGCCTGGAACTCGGTATCGACATGGGCGCGGTGGATCTGGTGGTGCAGGTGGAGGCTCCGCCCTCGGTGGCCAGCGGCCTGCAGCGCATCGGCCGCGCCGGGCACCAGGTGGGGCAGACCTCGCGCGGCGTGCTGTTCCCCAAGCACCGCACCGACGTGGTGCACTGCGCGGTGGCCGCGCATCGCATGGTGACCGGGCAGATCGAGGCGCTGCGCATCCCGGCGCACCCCCTGGACATCCTGGCCCAGCAGACGGTGGCCGCCTGCGCGCTGGAGCCGATCGACGCCGACGCCTGGTTCGAGACGGTGCGCTCCACCGGCAGCTTCGCCACCCTGCCCCGCTCGGCCTACGAGTCGGTGCTCGACCTGCTCGCGGGCCGCTATCCCTCCGACGAGTTCGCCGAACTGCGGCCCCGGCTGGTGTGGGACCGCGACGCGGGCACCCTCACCGGCAGGCCGGGCGCCCAGCGGCTCGCGGTGACCTCCGGCGGCGCGATCCCCGATCGCGGCATGTTCGCGGTGTACATGGTGGGCGAGAAGAACTCGCGGGTCGGCGAACTCGACGAGGAGATGGTCTACGAGTCCCGCGTCGGCGACGTCTTCGCCCTCGGCGCCACCAGCTGGCGCATCGAGGAGATCACCTTCGACCGGGTGCTGGTGACCCCCGCCTTCGGCCTGCCCGGCAGGCTGCCGTTCTGGCACGGCGACGGGCTCGGCAGACCCGCCGAACTCGGCGCGGCGCTGGGGGAGTTCCTGCGCAAGGCGGTCAAACGGGTGCCCGAGAGCACGCAGGAGGCCGGGCAACCGCCGCCCGCCGCCGACGGCGCGTTGGACGACCTGCTCGCGGGCGCCGGACTCGACGCCAATGCCACCGCCAACCTGCTCGCCCTGCTCGCCGATCAGCGCGCCGCCACCGGCCACGTGCCCACCGACAAGACGCTGCTGGTCGAGCGCTTCCGCGACGAGCTCGGCGACTGGCGGCTGGTGCTGCACTCGCCGTTCGGCCTGCCGGTGCACGCGCCGTGGGCGCTGGCCGTCGGCGCCAGGCTGCGCGAGCGCTTCGGCGTCGACGCCACCCCCAACGCCTCCGACGACGGCATCGTGGTGCGCCTGCCCGACACCACCGACGAGCCGCCCGGCGCCGAACTGTTCGTCTTCGAGCCGGACGAGATCGACGAACTGGTCACCGAACAGGTGGGCGCCTCGGCGCTGTTCGCCTCCCGCTTCCGCGAATGCGCGGCCAGGGCGCTGCTGTTGCCGCGCCGCGATCCCGGCAAGCGCGCCCCGCTGTGGCAGCAGCGTCAGCGCTCCGCCCAGCTGCTCGACGTGGCCCGCAAGTTCCCCGGCTTCCCGATCCTGCTCGAGACCGTGCGCGAATGCCTGCGCGACGTCTACGATCTGCCCGCCCTGACCGAGGTGCTCGGCCGGGTGGCACGCAGGCAGCTGCGCCTGGTCGAGGTCGAGACGGCCACCCCCTCGCCGTTCGCCAATGCCCTGCTCTTCGACTACATCGGCCAGTTCATGTACGAGGGCGACAGCCCGCTGGCCGAACGCCGCGCCGCCGCCCTGTCTCTGGACTCGAGTCTGCTCGCCGAACTGCTCGGCCGCGGGGGGCGGGGCGGTAAATCACGCCCCCCCCCCCCAACACCCCACCCACCCCCAAAACCCCCCCCCCCCCCCCCCCCACCCCCCCCCCCCCCCCCCCGCCCCCCCCCCCGCCCCCCCCCACCCCCCCCCCCCCCCGCCCGGGGGGCGGGGTGCAGGCGGGGGATCGTTATCC
>NZ_JARWRU010001097.1 GCF_029867845.1 Nocardia farcinica
GCCCGGCCCCCAAACCCATCCCCGGTTGTCAGCTCTTCAGCAGACCGCGCACCCGGCCCGCGAGGGTGCGACCGGTATCGCGCGCACGGCGGGCGAACAGGTAGCGAATCTCCTCTTCGAGCGCCTTGCGCACCACATCGCGCAGATCGGCGGCCGCGGCGTCCAGATCGTCGGCATCGGCCCAGGCGGTCGGATCGATCGCAGCGCCGGCGGAGAAGTAGAAACGCTCCGGGCGCGGGATCGGCCCGAGACCGTTGACCAGCGGCGGGGTGAGGTCACGCTTGAGCCCCAGCGACTCGACGGCCCAGCGCACCGGACGCATGAGCGCGTGCTCCCCGTCGACGACGATGTCGAAGGCATCGTCGGCGCCGATCATGGCCACCGGCACGATCGGGGCCCCGCATTCCAGGGCCATGCGCGCGAACCCGGTGCGCCCCTCCCACTTCAGCACGTACTTCTCGCCCTTGCGGCGGATGGCCTCACGACCGCCGCCGGGGAACACCAGCACGGCCTCGCCGCGCTCGAGCAGCGTGCGGCAGTTGTGCCGGTTGCCGCGCACGGAGCCGAAATGGTGCAGCAGGTGCCGTACGCCGGGCACCCGCACCAGCACGTCTTCGGCCAGGCCGCGGATCAGCCTGCCGCGCACCCGCAGCACCTCGGGCACCAGCAGCGGCGCGTCGACGAACCCGAGCAGATTGTGGTTGGCGACCAGCAGCACCGGCCCCTCGGCCGGAATGTTCTCCAGGCCGTAGAAGCGCGGACTCGTCCAGGCCCGCATCGGAGCCAGCAGTGCGTCGAGCACGCGCAGATCGTTGTCGTCCAAGCGCACCTCCAGCGGCGCGCCGTCGGTCAGAGCCCCCTCGGCGGGCGAGAATTCGGGCATAGGTGGTTCCCCATCGAAATGTCGGATTCCCGGCACGTCGTCGTACGGAAAACGGCGGTACGGATGTCTTGTCCCCTGCGTCGCGCCATCGCGACCGATTCCCACCGTACCGAAACAGGTGGAACGAGTTGCAATCCGAACCGATATTCGTGGGCTATTTCACCATGTCAGCAAGGTCGTCGAGGCCGAGGACAAACGTGCCGGTCGGTTCCAATTCCGCGCGGCGCGGCGCGCGGAAACATCCGGCCGAGACCTCGTCCCCGGACCCGCGGCCACTCAGGCGCCCGCGCGCTCGGGGTAGGCCGTCCCGGCGTCGGCGTACTCGGCCAGCGCGGCGGCCAGCGCGTGCGGCACCCTGGCCCGCAACCGGGTCCCGCCCTCCTCGTGCTCGGAGCTGAGGATCCGGCCGTCGGCGTGGATACGGGCGAGCAGGTCGCCGCGCGTATAGGGCAGCAGCACCCCGATCTCCACATCGAGCTCGCCGAGGATGTCGGCCAGCCGCGCCCGCAGCCGGTCCAGACCCGCACCGGTGTGCGCGGAAACGAACTCCGCGTCCGGCAGCATGCCGCGCAACTCGGTGCGCCGCATCGGCGAGATCGAGTCGATCTTGTTGACCACCAGCAGCTCCGGCGGCGCCGTCGCCTCCGACTCCTTGATGACGTCGGTGATCACCTCGCGCACCGCCTTGATCTGCCCGGCCGGATCGGCATCGGAGCCGTCCACCACGTGCAGCAGCAGGTCTGCGCCGGTGACCTCCTCCAGCGTGGAGCGGAACGCCTCGACCAGCTGGGTCGGCAGGTGCCGGACGAAACCGACGGTGTCGGTGAAGACGACCTCGCGGCCGTCGTCCAGATGGGCCCGCCGGGTGGTGGGGTCGAGGGTGGCGAACAGCGCGTCCTGGACCAGCACACCCGAGCCGGTCAGCGCGTTCATCAGGCTGGACTTGCCCGCGTTGGTGTAGCCGACGATGGCGATCTGCGGGACGCCGGAACCGGCGCGCCTGGAGCGCTTGGTGTCACGCGCGGTCTTCATCTCGCGGATCTCGCGGCGCAGCTTGGCCATGCGCTCGCGGATGCGCCTGCGGTCGGTCTCGATCTTGGTCTCACCGGGACCGCGCAGACCCACGCCGCCGTTGCTGCCCGCGCGACCACCCGCCTGACGGGACATCGATTCACCCCAGCCGCGCAACCTGGGCAGCATGTACTCCATCTGTGCCAGCGCCACCTGCGCCTTGCCCTCGCTGGAGGTGGCGTGCTGGGCGAAGATGTCCAGGATGAGCGCGGTGCGGTCGATGACCTTCACCTTGACGACCTTCTCCAGCGCGGTCAGCTGCGCCGGCGTCAGCTCGCCGTCACAGATCACGGTGTCCGCGCCGGTCTCGAGCACCACGGCCCGAAGCTCGTCGGCCTTGCCCGAGCCGATGTAGGTGGCCGGGTCCGGCTTGTCACGGCGCTGGATGAGCCCTTCCAGCACCTGCGAGCCCGCGGTCTCGGCGAGCGCGGCCAGCTCGGCCATGCTGGCCTCGGCCTGTGCCGCCGTGCCCGAGGTCCACACCCCGACCAGCACCACGCGCTCCAGACGCAGCTGCCGGTACTCGACCTCGGTGACGTCGGTGAGCTCGGTGGACAGACCGGCGACGCGACGCAGGGAACTGCGCTCCTCGAGCCGCATCTCGCCGGTGGTCGGCTCGGCGATCCAGCCGTTGCGCCGCATGCGCGCGGCACGTTCGGCGATCACATCGCCCTCATCGGGGTAGGCGCCCTCTTCTTCACCTGCGGTGGAGCCACCTGCGGTGTCGAAGCCTGCGGTGTCGTAGTCGGAGGTCTCGAAATCGGCGTCGCCGAAGTCGGTGTCGCGGTAGTCGGCGCCGTCGAAGTCGATGTCCCCGGCGTCGTGGGACGTGTCGTCAGCGGGGAACGCGGCCTGGTCGGCGGCACCCTTTCCGCTGGAGGTCGAAGTGATGTCGAACGTCTCTGATTTCCTCATACACCATCCATGCTGCCACGTCCCGGCCCCGGTCCGCATGTCCATTTCGGGCGGAGCCCGCCGCGCCGGTCAGCCGAGGTCGCGCCACCAGTCGGCGCCGAGGCGACCGGTGGCGACCAGCACGGACGGGCCGCGCAGCCACGCCGCGCCCGCCGACAGCCCGACGCGCACCTGCCCGCCGGGGACACGGATGGTCACCTCGTCGGTCCCGGAGGCCAGATCGAAGCCCTCGGCGTCGAGTACGGCGGCCGCGGCGGCGACCGTCCCGGTGCCGCAGGAGCGGGTCTCGCCGACGCCGCGCTCGTAGACGCGCATGTCCGCGCCGCGCTCGGCGTCGAGCGGGGTGAGGATCTCCACGTTCACCCCGTGCGGGAACATGTCGGGGTCGTAGCCGGGCGGGACGCTCAGGTCGAGCTTGGCCAGCGATTCGGCGGTCAGCGCCGGGTCGACGCAGGCCAGGTGTGGATTGCCCACGTCGATGCCGAGGCCGGACAGGCCCCAGCCGCCGATGGTCGCGGTGGAGGTGCCCAGCTGCCGCACCTGCCCCATCCGCACGGTGACCTCGCCGTGCACCGGTCCCGCGGTGTGCACGGTGACCGGACGTCCGCCCGCGCGGCTGCCGACCACGTGCTCGCCGCCGCTCTGACGACCGGTGGCGGCCAGGTAGTGGGCGAACACCCGCACGCCGTTGCCGCACATCTCGGCGATCGAGCCGTCGGCGTTGCGGTAGTCCATGAACCAGTCCTGTTCGCCGACGCCCTCGGGCAGTTCGGTGAGCACGCCCGCCGCCAGCAGCGCGCCGGCGCGGGCCACCCGCAGCAGGCCGTCGGCGCCGATGCCGCGCTGCCGGTCGCACAGGGCGGCGACCCGCTCGGCGGTGAGATCGAGCCGGACGTCCTCGTCGGGCAGCACCACGAAATCGTTCTGGGTGCCGTGGCCCTTCGTGAACTCGATGTCCGTCACGCGTGACTCTCCGTTTCCACCGTCGTCCGGCTCTCGTCGCTGTCGTCGTTCGTCGCCTGCGCGTGCGCCGTCGGCGCGCTCGCCTCGGCGGCTGTTCACCGGACGAACGTCCGGCGCTGCCGCGAAATTTCGTACAGGGCCACCGCGCCCGCCGAAGGAGCGCCCAGCGAACTGGCGGTGCCACCCATCGGGATGGACACCAGGTCGTCACACACATCCTGCCAGGCCGCGCTCATCCCGGTCGTCTCGTTGCCGACCACCAGGATCGTCGCCTCCCGGATGTCGTGGTCGAAGACCGCACAGGTGCCGCGC
>NZ_JARWRU010001098.1 GCF_029867845.1 Nocardia farcinica
GTCCGGCTCCCAGCCGGACCGCCCGTTCTCGTCAGCGCCCTGAGATCGTCCGCGACCGCACCGGTCAGAGACGGGCCTTGACGGCCGCGGAGATGCGCGCTCCGTCCGCCCGCCCCTCGGCCAGCGCGGTGGCGACCTTCATCACCTGCCCCATCTGCCGCATGCCCGGCCGCTCGCCGATCTCCTCGGCCACCTGGGCGATGGCCGTGTCGGCCAGGTCGGCGATCTCCGCCTCGGTCAGCTGGGTGGGCAGGTACTCGTCGATGATGTGCGCCTCGGCGTGCTCGTTGGCGGCCAGCTCGCCGCGCCCGGCCTGGGTGTAGACCTCGGCCGACTCGTGCCGCTTCTTGGCCTCCTTCTGCAG
The DNA here is from genome assembly GCF_029867845.1 of Nocardia farcinica. Lineage (GTDB taxonomy): Bacteria > Actinomycetota > Actinomycetes > Mycobacteriales > Mycobacteriaceae > Nocardia > Nocardia farcinica_A. The sequence continues at coordinate 365 of NZ_JARWRU010001098.1, forward strand.
CACGGCCACCACCTCGGCGTCGGAGAGCTCACGCGCCTGGCTGCCCGCGACCTCGGCGTTCTGGACCGCGGCCAGCAGCATGCGCAGGGTCGCGAGACGGAGGGTGTCCTTGGCTTTCATCGCGGCGGTCATGTCCGCGCGCAGACGCTGTTTGAGTTCCGACATGGGGCTCACGGTAGTCGCTGGGCGGGCCCGAACTCGCGCGAGTTTCCCGCGTGCCGCCGGCCACGGACCACCGGGCGGCTCCCTCGCGCGCGAGCCGGACACGGGTGCGGCGTTATGCCCGATTTCGGCGAGCGTGTGCCTAAACACACTCAGCGATCTTCATCGCGCTCACCTATGCTGGGCAAATGCCCGTCATCTCGACCTCTGTCCGCCGAACCGCGTTGGTCCGCCGTACCGCGTTGGGAGCAACCGGGGCCGCGGTGGCCGGAATCGGCTACGCCTCTCTGATAGAACGCAACGCGTTCGTCCTACGCGAGGCCACCATGCCGGTCCTGCCGCCCGGATCGTCGAGCTTGCGCGTGCTGCACATCAGCGACCTGCACATGATGCCCGGCCAGAAGCTCAAGCAGCAGTGGCTGCGTGAGCTGGATCGGCTGGAGCCGGATCTGGTCGTCAACACCGGCGACAACCTGTCGCACCAGAAGGCGGTGCCCGCGGTCGTGCAGTCCCTCGGCGGATTGCTCTCCCGCCCCGGCCTTTTCGTCTTCGGCAGCAACGACTACTTCGCGCCGGTGCCCAAGAACCCGCTGAAGTACTTCAAGACCGATCACCGCCGCGTCTACGGCGCGCCGCTGCCGTGGAAGGATCTGCGCGCGGCGTTCCAGGAGCGCGGCTGGATGGATCTGACCCACGTGCGCCGCGATCTGGAGGTGGCGGGCATCCGCATCGCCACCGCGGGCGTCGACGATCCGCACCTGCGCCGCGACCGCTACGAGACCATCGCCGGCACCCCGAACCCGATGGCGGACCTGAGCATCGGCTTGACGCACTCGCCCGAGCCACGCGTACTCGACCGCTTCGCCGAGGACGGCTACGACCTCGTGCTGGCCGGCCACACCCACGGCGGCCAGCTGGTGCTGCCCGGCTACGGCGCGCTGGTCACCAACTGCGGCATCGACAAGTCGCGGGTGAAGGGCCCCTCGCGCTGGGGCGCGCACACCCAGCTGCACGTGTCCGCGGGCATCGGCACCTCGCCGTGGGCCCCGTACCGCTTCTGCTGCAGGCCGGAGGCCACCCTGCTCACGCTGGTCGCCGCGCCGCCGAAGCGGCCGATCACCGAGTCCAGCGAGGGCCGGGCCTCGCAGTCCGTCGCGGGCTGAGCGAGTTCCACAGCAGCTTCGACAAGCCCGATCGGGGCGCGGCGCACGCCGTGCCCCGATCGTTCGGCCACCCCGCCGGGGAGGCGAGTAGGTGTTCGCACGTGCTCGTCGGTAGGGTCGCGTGCCGGGAGATACGTCGGTCGTAGGAGGGGACGACGATGAGCACTGGATTCACGCCGGACACACGCCGGGCGGCGGGCGCCCACCCGGATCATCCAGCGCCCCACCCGGATCCGGGCCACACCACACTGACCCACACCACACTGCGCAACGCCACCCCTCCCTACGACGACATGGAAGTCGCCCGCGCCCTCTACCGGCCCGACTCCGGCGGTTACCGCTGGATCGGCGCCGGCGCGGCCGCCGTCGCCGTCGTGGCGGGCGCCGCCGTGGCCGTCACCGCGAGCGGCCCCGACTCCGGCGCCGACGACACCCCCGGCCTGGTGAGCGCCCTCACCCAGTCCGCCCACGCGCGCGTCGAGCGGACCGAGGAGCCCGTCATCTCCACTCCCGCGGTGGTCCCCGGCTACCGGGCCGTCGTCGCCCCCGACAGCGAGGCCGCCTACGACGTCCCCGCCGACTGGACCGTCGCCTCCCCGAGCTACTCCGGCGGCTTCGGCAGCGGCTCCGACAGTGTCGGCGGCAAGGGCTACGCCTCCGAGGGCAAGGACTACTGCCCCGGCTCCACCCGCACCATCTCCTTCCTCACCGGCTCCCCCGACAGCGACGCCACCGCCGCGGCCCTGGACACCGCCACCAGGCTCGCCCGCGTCGCCTACGCCGCCGAGGCCGTCCCCGCCGTCACCGAGCCGCTGCGCTCCCAGGACGGCCTGCTGCACGGCACCTTCGTCGAGGCCCGCGGCCGCGTGGCCCGCCCCGCCCCCGGCTGCGCCCCCGAGTTCTCCGTCTACACCTTCGCCACCAGCGCCGACACCGGCAGCCTCGTCGTGGTCATCGCCGCCGACACCGGCGTCCCCGGAGCCGTCGACCGCGCCACCGCCCGCCGCGTCTTCGCCAGCCTCCGCCCCGACACGCACCCCCACTGACCAGGCGATTTAATGACTGAGCCCGCCCTGTTGTAAGCTACTTCAGGTTCACTCCACGGGGTGTGGCGCAGCTTGGTAGCGCGCTTCGTTCGGGACGAAGAGGTCGCAGGTTCAAATCCTGTCACCCCGACTCGTGTGGTTGAGACACGATAGAGCCCCTGACCGGGCATACCTGGTCGGGGGCTTTTTCTCTGCCTCGGGGTCGGAGCAGGTCGATGTCGGGGAAGGCGACGTCATGTACTCGGCAGGGTTCACGCGCTCCCGGTGATCGAATTGTCCTGGTTCGCCGATGGTCTCGGAACCGGGCGGGGAATCTCGGATGCCGAGGGGCCTTTTCTGTGACCATGGTCGGCGACCGGGGTGTGGTCGGCCGGGTTACAGTCGGCCGGTGACGGCGGACACGGTGAACTCGATCCCGGACGACGCGACTCCTGGCGCCCCGGCGATGACTCGCGAGCGCTGTGCGCGGGCGCTGAACCGGTTCCAGGTCGTTTCGGCCGAGAGCGGCGGTCGGCGCGCCGCTGTCGCTCTGGCGGTGGTCGAGCGCCGGGACGGGCCGGTCTTGTTGCTGACGCTGCGGCCGAGCCGGATGCGGGCGCATCCCGGCCAGTTCGCTCTGCCCGGCGGGGCCATCGACCCGGGCGAGACACCGGAGCGGGCGGCCCTGCGTGAGCTCCAGGAGGAGCTGGGGGTGGCGGCGGACGAGACGGCGGTGTTGGGTCGGCTGGACGATTTCGTCACCCGGTCCGGCTACGTGATGACGCCGGTGGTGGTGTGGGTGGGCGCGCTCGGGGAGCCACCGCGCCCCAATCCCGACGAGGTGGCGTTGATGTTCGAGGTGACCGAGGCGGAACTGGACGTCGACCCCGTGTTCCGGCCGCTGCCCGGCCACGACGAGCCGTTGTTCCAGTGGCCGTTCCGCGGCGAGCGCCTGTTCGCCCCGACCGGGGCGATCATCCACCAGTTCCGGGAGGTGGTGCTGCGCGGGCGTGCCACCCGCGTCGCGACCTTCGCTCAGCCGGACTTCGCGTCACGGTGATGCGCGGCGTGCCGACTTGATGCTCGGCCGAAGCCGACGCGGACCGCACGGGCCCGCGCCGGGGCGGACCGCTCAGTCGACGGCGGTGGCCTCGAGTTCGACCAGCTGGCCGGGGACGGCGAGGCGGGTGACTTCGAGCATGGTGGTGGCGGGCGCGACCCCGGCGGCGGCCAGGCGGGCGGCGAGGATGCCGTAGTGCTGGAACAGCGTTTCGACGTCGGTGGTGTAGACGTTGAGGCGGACGAGGTCGGCGATGGTCATGCCTGCCTCGTGGAGGACGGCTTCGACGTTGTCGAGGCTCAGGGCGAGCTGGGCGGCCATATCGCCGTCGTGCCGGGGTTTGCCGTCGGCATCCATGGCGGTCTGACCGGAGCAGTAGAGGGTTCGGGTGGGGGTGGTGACGAGTTCGGCCTGGTGGAAGCCGAGTTCGGTGGACCAGGTGACGGGGTTGACGGCGGTTCGGACGGCTGCCACAGCGGCTCCATTTCCTGTGTCGGACAGTGGGAATCGGCCCCGGTTTCGCGGGCGCGGAAGCAAGCCTGACCGGATTTCACGACATCCTCTGTCGGGTATTTCTTCTAGGGTTTCCTGATGCGGGCCGATCGGTTGGTGGCGTTGGTGTTGTTGCTGCGTCAGCGCGGGCGGTTGACGGCGAGTGAGCTGGCGCGGGAACTGGAGGTGTCGACGCGCACGGTGTTGCGCGACATCGAGGCCTTGTCGACGGCGGGGGTTCCGGTGTACGCGGAGCGGGGACGGCACGGGGGGTTCGCCCTGCTGCCCGGATTCAGGACCGAACTCACCGGGCTCACACACGACGAGGCGCTGGCCCTGTTGATCGCGGGCGGGCGGCGGGGTGCGCAGGCGTTGGGACTGGGGTCGGCATCGGCCTCGGCGGTGTTGAAGGTGGTCGACGCGCTGCCCGCCGGTTATCGGGAGACGGCGGTGGATGTCGCCGAGCGGCTGTTGGTGGAGCCGGAGACGGATCTGCTGGCGCGGCGGCTGACGGGCGAGGAGGTGCCGGGCGGCGTCGCGGAGGCGGTGCGGCGGGCGGTGCTCGAAGGTCGCAGGCTGCGCATCCGATACACGGCCGTGGGCGAGCGGGCGCGGTGGCGGACGGTGGATCCGGTCGGGATGGTGGTGGCGCGCGGACAGAGCTACCTGCTGGCGACACGCGAAGGGGCCGAACGGACCTATCGGCTCTCGCGGATGGCGCAGGCGGAGGTGCTGGCCGAACCCGCACGGCGGGCGGATCGAGTGGATCTGGATGCGGCCTGGCGGGAGCGGGCGGCCCGGTTCCGGGCCGGCGGAGATCTGGTGACAGCCGTGGTGCGGACCGTGCCGGGACGGCGGAAGGAACTGGTCGATACGGCGGTGGTCGTCGGCGACGAGCAGCTCGACGGGGATCAGCTGGTGATGGAGGTCGGCTTCCAAGACGCCCGGCACGCCGAGTGGGCGTTGTGGCAGCTCGCGCCCGAGGCCGAGGTCCTGGCGCCACTGTCGCTGCGGAAAGCTCTGCGGGACAGAGCAGCCGCTGTCGCCACCCGCCACGGCGAGTCCGCACGCCCTGCTGTCGAGTCCGAGTCGTAGCCGAGAAGTTCGGACCTCGCCGGTCGTGGCGGATACGGTCGGCCGGCGAACACGAACGCGCTCGGATGGGCCCGAGCCCACCGGCCGGGGAAATTTCCCCCCGCACCGATGAATTCGGCGAAACCGTCCCGTCCTACCTGCGAGCACGGAGAGCACAGCGCAGAAAGGACCATGCCATGACCGCGACCGCCAAGGGCCCCGCCTCCTACTTCCCCTCCATCGAGAAGAAGTACGGCAAGCCGATCGCCGAGTGGAAGGCACTGATCCTCGCCTCGCCGCTCACCAAGCACATGGAGCTGGTGAACTGGTTGAAGGCCGAACACGGGCTCGGCCACGGGCACGCCAACGCCCTTGTCGCGCACACTCTTCCCGAGAAGAACGCCGGCTGAACGGGCGCCGGGGCTCAGCCGGCGCGGCGGTCGATGTATTCGACGTAACCGCGCCCGGCCAGGTCGGCGTCCCGCCAGCGGCCGGTGTAGGCGAAGCCGCTGACGAAACCGGTGCCGAGGCCGTAGGTCCACGGGGTGTCCATGTCGGTCTCCACCACCAGCCACTGCCTCCCCCGGTCGCGGACGGGGAAGCGGGTGCGCCGCGGCAGCCGCATGTCCGGGCCCGCGGGGGTCGGGTGCGGATCGTCCTCGTACTCGAGCACCTCGAAGGTGGTGTCGTGGTAGGCGGCGGTGTGGCTGTCGAGAGCGCGGTGCAGGGCGAAGGTCATCAGCGGCCTACCTCCGATCGAATACTGGCTCAGCAGCACCTGATTCGATTCGTCGAGGTTGACGATGTGATAGACGAAGTAGTCGAGGGGAGCCTTGAGGGCGGCGGGCAGCGGTGCGTCGTGCAGCAGGTGGGCGCTGGGGCAGGCGCCGTACTCGAACGAGCACAGCCCCTCCACCTCCTGGCGCTCGCCGGCGAGGGTCAGGTGACCTCGGTAGCGGGAGAGCAGACCGAGGTGCTTGTAGACGGGGCTGTGGAAGAACCAGGACACCTTGTCGGTGTTTTCGATGCCCAGCTCGATCGCGCAGTCGCCGATCTCGGCGCGCACCCGGTAGTACGGGTAGCCGCCGGTGATCGACAGTTCGCGGCCGAAGACCAGGTCGCTGCCGTCCTCGCGGAAGCGACCGTCGCGGCCGATCTCGTAGTTGCCGAAGTGGCGGGGGTGGGTGGCGGCGGTGCCGACCACCACGGTGGCGTTGCGGCGGGGTGAGGCGACCAGGGCGTGGTCGTTGTCGAAGGCCAGCGAGCCGGTGCCGCCGATCAGCGACATGATCGTGAGGTAGCGGTGTGGCTCGGGCAGGTCGGGGATCATCAGACCGTAGTGGGTCCAGCCGACGCGGCGGGAGCGGGTGTGCGGGACCAGGATGTCCGGCTCGGTGAAGGGACGGCCCATGCGGTCCTCGGCACCGTCGAAAGCGGTCCGCGCGATGCGCAGCACCGGGTGGATCAGCGCGCCGGTGATTCGGTTGACCATGTCCCGATTCGATCACACCTCGTGGGGGGGGCGGGGGAGACAGGGGTAACAGCCCCCCCCCCCCGAGGGGGGTGGGGGGGGTGAGAGGGGGTTAAGGAGGGCC
>NZ_JARWRU010001099.1 GCF_029867845.1 Nocardia farcinica
CCGGGGGGGGGCCCCCCCCCCCCGGGGGGGGGCCGGGGCCGGCAGCCGGGGCCGGGGGGGGCGGACCGACGCGCCGGCCCGGGCCTCGATGCCCCCGGCCGCGCACGGCCGCAACGCGCTCAGCCGCGGGCGGCCTTGAGCAGCTCCTCACGGGTGGTGAACTTGACCCGGGGACGTCCGGCGTCGCGACCGGCCGCCTTCTCCGCGGCGTCGATGTTCTTCCAGCCCTTGCGGTCGACCAGGTCGGTCTGCCGTTCGGCGACCAGCGCCTGCAGCGCCGCCCGGTCCGAGGCCGGGGCGGGCAGCTTGCCCGCGACGAAATCGTCGATCAGCTGCTCGACCGTCTCCTGGGAGTCCACCCGGTTGGAGCCGATCACGCCGCGCGGCCCGCGCTTGATCCAGCCGCTGACATAGACGCCGGGAACGACCTCCCCGTCGGCGAGCACCCGGCCCTTGTCGTTGGGGACCACGGCGCGGTTGTCGTCGAAGGGCAGATCCGGCACCGGCCTGCCCTTGTAGCCGATGGAGCGCAGCACCAGGGAGGCATCGAGGCGGTCGGTCTGCCCGGTCGGCTGGGCGATCAGTTGGCCGTCCAGCTGCACCAGCTCGTTGCGGCCGAACTCGAGGCCCTCGACCTTCTCCTCGCCGAGCACCGCGGTCGGCGAGGCCAGGTAGCGGAAGACGATGCGCTTGTTGCCCTCGGTCGGCGTGGTGGCCGCGTACTCCTTGGCCAGGGTGTACTTGAGCTCGAGCGAGGGCTCCACCTCGGGATCGTCCAGCAGCGCCTGGCTGACGTGGTCGAGTTCGAGTTCGGCGTCGTCGATGATCACGTCGACGCCCTTCAGGTGGGCCAGCGCCATGAACTCGGGGCTGGTGTAGGCGGCCTGCAGCGGGCCGCGCCTGCCGAGCACGACGACCTCGCGGATGTTGGACCGGCGCAGGGCGGCCAGGGCGTGGTCGGCGATGTCGGTCTGCGCCAGCTCGTCGGGGTCGACGGTCAGCACCCGGGCCACGTCGAGGGCGACGTTGCCGTTGCCGACGATGACCGCGCGCTCGCCGGACAGGTCGAAGGTGCGCTCGGCGTAGTCGGGGTGGCCGTTGTACCAGGCGACGAACTCGGTGGCCGAGTGGCTGCCCGGCAGGTCCTCGCCCGGCACGTTCATCCTGCGGTCGGCGGCCGCGCCGACGGCGTAGATCACCGCGTGGTGGTGGGCCTGTAGTTCCTCGTGGGTGAGGTGGGTGCCGATCTCGACGTTGAGGTAGTACTGCAACGTGTCGCGGCGGAAGGCCGACTCGAACATGTTGGACACGGTCTTGGTGCCGGGATGGTCGGGGGCCACGCCCGCGCGCACCAGGCCCCACGGGGTGGGCAACCGGTCGAACATCTCGACCTCGACGTCGCAGCGGCGCAGCAGCTCCTCGGCGGCGTAGCAGGCGGCCGGGCCCGCGCCCACGATCGCCACGCGCAGGGTGCCCAGTTCCTTGGGCGGGCGCGTCGGCGCGACGATCGGGTCGAAGTTCGGCTCCAGCGGGTGGCGCTGGAAGTAGGCCGCGTTGACGTCCTTGAACCGGGCGAGCGAGGCCGAGAGGTCGTCCTCGGAGAAGATCGCCTCCACCGGGCAGGCATCCACACACGCACCGCAGTCGATGCAGGTGTCCGGGTCGATGTAGAGCATCTCGGTGGTCGCGAAGTTCGGATCGTCCGGGTTGGGACGAATGCAGTCGACCGGGCACTCGGAGACGCAGCTGGCGTCATTGCAACAACGCTGCGTGATTACGTAGGCCATAGTGTGCAGATCCTCGAAACGTACGTGGGGCTGTGCGCCACCCGCGGGTCGGAGGTGGACAAGCGGGACCACATGGATCGCGCAGCGAAATGTGACCCCGCTTTCAGTGTGCCTCGAGAGTGGCGGCGGCCTCTCCCCGGAACCCCTCCTGAGTACCACAATCGGGCTTCCGACGTGGCGAACTCACCCACTCCGTCCCATCCGACGGTGACGAATTACCGTGGCGACATGGTGCGGACTCTGATCCTCATGCGGCACGGCAAGTCCGGTTATCCCCCCGGTGTGGACGATCACGAGCGCCCGCTGGCCGAGCGCGGACTGCGCGAGGCGGCGCTGGCGGGCGAGTGGCTGCGCGCCACCAGGCCGCCGATCGACGCGGTGCGCTGCTCGACCGCCACCCGCACCCGCCAGACCCTGGCGGCCACCGGCGTCACCGCGCCCGTGGTCTACGAGCCCGGCATCTACGAGGCCGCCCCGAGCACGCTCGTCGAACTCGTGCGACTCTGCGACGAGGACGTTTCGACCCTGTTGGTCGTCGGCCACGCCCCCGGCATGCCGCGCACCGCCTGGGAGCTGGCGGGCAACCGCGACGACGACGCCGCGATCGAGCTGGGCCGCAAGTTCCCCACCTCGGCGCTGGCGGTGCTCACCTTCGACCGGCCGTGGGAGCAGATCGGCGAGGGCACCGGCGAGCTGGTCGCCTTCCACGTCCCGCGCTGACCCCGCGATCCGCCCTGCCCGAACCCGAGCCGGCGGCGCTCGGGGCGATATCGAGGGCCGTCGTGGGTACGCTCGGCCCGGGGAGCAGTTGCCGGCGACCATCCGAGCGCACAGCCCGTGCGCCGCCGCCGGACCACGCCGACCGAAGGAGCGCCATGGCCGACCAGCAGCAGAACTCCGGCGAGCAGAAGCGGGTCACCAGGAACGCGGACAAGAGCCGCTACGAGATCTTCCTCGGCGATCAGCTGGCGGGCTTCGTCGAGTACGAGGAGAGCGGCGACCGCATCGATTTCGTGCACACCGAGATCGACGACGCCTTCAGCGGCAAGGGACTGGGCAGCGCCCTGGCGAAGGGCGCGCTGGACGACGCCGTCGCCGGCGGCCGCGCCATCGTGGCGACCTGCCGGTTCATCGCGGGCTACATCGACAGGCATCCCGAGTACGCCCGGCATCTGGCCGGGTCGGACCGCTGATCCGGCGCGGTGGCAGGGCGGGCCGATGAGCGATCTGGATCCGCACCCCGACGAGGCGTTGTGCGCGCCCGCGCCGGGACCGGGGCCGGTGACCCGGCTGTTCCCCGCGCGTGAGGTGCCCCTGGGCGGCGTGCGCGGGGTGTACGTGGAACGGGTGCTGCCGCAGCGGGATCTGCCCACGGTGGGCGCGTGGTGCTTCCTCGACCATTTCGGCTCGCCGACGGTCACCACCACCGGCGCTCCCCCCGGACATCGATCCGCACCCGCACATCGGATTGCAGACGGTCACCTGGCCGTTCGTCGGCCGCATCCGCCACCGCGACTCGGTGGGCTCGGACGTGGAGATCGAGCCGGGCCGGCTGAACCTGATGACCTCCGGCCGCGGCATCGCGCACTCGGAGTACCACGCGGCCGACGCGCCGGCCGGCGAGGGTCTGCAGCTGTGGATCGCCCTGCCCGGTCACAGCGCCGCGGTGGCCCCACATTTCGAGCAGCACCGCGATCTGCCGGTCCTCGAGCGTGACGGCCTGCGTGCCGTGGTGCTCATCGGCGCCCTTGCCGGGCTGACCTCGCCCGCGCGGGCCTACACGCCCCTCGTCGGCGCCGACATCACGCTCGCGCCGGGCACCGACTGCACGCTGGCGCTGAACCCGGCCTTCGAGCACGCGGTGCTGGTGGTGGCGGGCGAGGCGACGGTCGCCGACGAGGCGACGCCGCCGGGTCCGCTGCTGTATCTGGGCAGCGACCGCGCCGAGCTGCGGCTGCGCAGCGCGACCGGCGCGCGTCTGGCGCTGATCGGTGGCGAGCCGTTCGCGGAGGAGCTGGTGATGTGGTGGAACTTCGTCGGCCGCAGCCACGAGGAGATCGTGGCCGCCCGCGAGGCCTGGGAGTCCCACGACACCGCCCGCTTCCCCGACATCGCCGGGCACCCGCCGGGGCAACGGATTCCGGCTCCGCCGATGCCGCCGCTGCATCTCACCCCGCGGCGACGCCGGATCACGGGCGAGTAGCGCGGCTGCGGGGCGGACAGGGGCCGGGAAACACCGAAGGTGGCTGCTTTCTGCCCGGTGAACCGGTAGCTTGACCGGCGACCCCGGCACGGCGGGGTGTCACGGCTCGACAGGAAGATCACCGGATGCGCAGCAGCACGACGACCCTGACCACCCTCCTGGCCGCGGGGGGGGGGGGGGGGGTGACCCCCACCCCCCCCCCCGGCCCCCCCCCCCGGGCCCCCGCCCCCCCCGGCCCCCCCCCCCCCCCCCCCCCCCCCCCCCCCCCCGGGCCCGGGGGGGGTCGCGGCCCGCCCCCCCCCCCCCCCGCCGCGGACCCCGGCCAGGAGCCGCCTGCCGCGACTGCCGCGCAGCCCGCCGATCTGCGGGGCACTTTCGCCGGGGTCGATTTCCGGGCCGCCGTGAGCGAGGACCACCGGTCCACCGTCACCGAGCTCGCCGGCGGCCGTTTCGAGCTGGTGCACGGCGACCGGATCGTCACGATCAGCGACGCAGGCGGCCACGTGCTGGCGGCCCTGCCCATGACCCTGCACATCAGGGACCGCGCGGTGGACATCACGCCGGTGGTCGATCGCGACGGCACCCGCCTCACCCTGACCCCGGTCGCCCCCGCCGGCGCGCCGCTGCGCGACATCAGCACCTACGAGCAGTTCCACGACGTCACCCAGCGCGCCATGCCGGAGATCACCGCGGGTGCGGGCATCGGGGCAGCTGTCGGCGCGCTGCTCGGCTTCCCGCTCGGGCTGTTCGTCTTCGACATCATCACGGTGCCGCTCGGCGCGGTGATCGGCGCGGCCATCGGCGCCTACGCCGGGCTCTACCACAGCGGCGGACAGGCCGCCGTCGACGTGGCCCTCGCCTATCTGCTGTCCCCGCGCTGAAACCTCCGGTTCAGCACGGCCGTACCAATCCGAAACAAAGACTGGTCACACCGGCAGGAATGTGACTATGCTGCGTTCCGATTGCGTCAACGCATCACTCCCGGAGGTGCTCCGGGCAATCCACAGGCGCTCGGCCCGCCCGATTCGCCGCCAAGCAAGAGGACACGCAGCATGCTCAACTTCATCGCCCTCATCGACTCCGCCACCGCCAACTCGGTCGACAGCAACGTGCTGGTCAACAACTTCCTCAGCGCGTTCATCACCGGCTCGGCCGGTTCGCAGAGCAACAACGGCGGCGCCGTCATCTCCTGACGCCCCGCGAGGGCAGACGCCGGGCACGGGCGATTCGCACACCGCGCCACGACCGTCACGACAAGCACTTCGGCCCCCCCCCCCGGGTTTCGCGGGGGGGGGGCGCGGGTTTTGGGGACGACCCCGGGGCGGGGCC
>NZ_JARWRU010001100.1 GCF_029867845.1 Nocardia farcinica
CAACACCGGGCGTCCGCCGGGGCCCGGCGGCAGGTTCAGCGGGCCGCGGGACTTGTAGAAGGTGCCCTCGTGGTGGATCGGGTGGACCTTGGTGTAGTCGGCGTAGTAGCCGGACTCCGGGTCGGCGAGGATGGCGCCCTCCTCCCAGGAGCCCCACAGTTTCATGGCGACCTCGACGAACTCCTCGGCCATGTCGTAGCGCAGGTCGTGCTCGGGCAGCTTGTCCAGGCCGTAGTTCTGGGCGGCGAGGTCCTCGCTCGAGGTGACGATGTTCCAGCCGATGCGGCCGCCGGTCAGGTTGTTGAGCGTCGCGAACTGCCTGGCCAGCTGATACGGGTGGTAGAAGGTGGTCGACGCGGTGGCGATGATGCCGATGTGCTCGGTGGCCGCGGCCAGCATGGCGGCGGCGGCGACCGGGTCCATCTTGGGCGCGTAGCGGGCGTGCTTGAGCTCGATCTCGGCGGTGCCTCGATAGATGTCGCTGACCATCAGCGAGTCCTCGATCATGAGGAAGTCGAAGCCCGCGCGCTCGAGATTGCGCACCATGTCGGTGTAGAAGCGGCCGTTGAAATAGTTGGTGGTGGCGTCGATGCCGCTGTAGGGGGACTTCCATTCGGGGGCGGCGAGGTTGCCGAACCAGCCGAGACGGAACGGTTCTGCGGGCATGTCTGTCCTCTTCTCTTCCGGGGCGGGGGGTGGGGTTCGGGTGGGTACGTGGCGCGGCCGGATCAGGCCGCGACGACGGGATGTTCGGCGGGGGCGGATTCGCAGGCCTCCAGCAGGGCGGCCTCGGTGAGTTCGTCCCCGCGCAGTTCGGCGACCAGACGCCCGTGCTGGAGCACCAGGACGCGGTGACAGACGGCGGCGAGCATCTCGTGTTCGCCGGAGAACACGACGACCGCGCTGCCCTCGGCGGCGGCCGTGGTGGCGTCGGCGAGCAGTTCCTTGGCCGAGCCGGGGTCGACGCCCTGGGTGGGTTCGTCCAGCAGCAGCACCTTGGGGTCCAGTTGCAGCCACTTGGCGAAGACGATCTTCTGCTGGTTGCCGCCGCTGAAGGCGGTCATCGGCAGGTCGGGCCGGTTGGGGTGCACGTTGACCTTGGTCATGAGGGTGCGGGCGCGCTCGCGGATGCCCTTGTGCTCCAGCCCCTTCCAGCGCCGGTAGCGCTTGACCACGGGCAGCACCACGTTCTCCTCGGCGGTGCCCGCAGGCCAGCAGCCGTCGCGCAGCCGGTTGCCCGGTACGAGCACCATGCCCGCGCCGATGGCCTCGGCGGGCCTGCCCGCAGGCAGTTCCGCGCCGTCGAGCCGGACGGTGCCGGAGGTGGGCCGCTGGGCGCCCGCCAGCAGCATGGGCACCTCCTCCTGGCCCATGCCCGCCAATCCGGTGACTCCCACGATCTCCCCCGCGTGCGCGGTGAAGTCGACGTCGGCGACCCGCGAGCCGGTCAGGCCGCGCACGACCAGCCGCGCCCGGCCGGGTTCACGGTCCGGCGGGGCCGGGTAGAAGTCGTCCATCCGCCTGCCGAGCATGTGCGCGACCAGCTCGGCGCGAGTGGTCTCGGCGATGTCGACCTCGGCGACCCGCCTGCCCGCCCGCATCACGGTGGCGCGATCGCACACCTGCATCACCTCGGCGAGGCGGTGGCTGATGAAGATCACCCCGGAGCCCGCGTCGGCGACCTTGCGCATGAGCGTCAGCAGCCGGGCGGCCTCGGGCCTGGGCAGGGCGGCGGTGGGCTCGTCGAGGATGAACAGATGCCCCTCGGCGTCGCCGTCCATCAGGCGCATCGCCCGCACCACCGCCAGCAGCGCGCGTTCGGCGGGGCTGAGCGTGGCGACCTTGGCGTCCAACGGGAAGTCGAAGTCCAGGCGGGCCATGAGTTCCCGGTAGATCGCCTTCTCCCGGCCGGTGCGCACGGGGGCGAGCAGCCGGGTGCCGTAGCGGGCGTTGGCGCCGAGGTTCTCCAGCACCGTCATGTCCTCGACCAGGCCGATGTCCTGGTGGATGACGGCGATGCCGTGGGTGTGCGGGTCGTCCACCGGCATCGGCAGCGGCCTGCCGAAGACTTCGACCCGCCCGTCGTCGGGGGTGACGATGCCGGTCAGCGATTTCACCAGAGTGCTCTTGCCGCAACCGTTCTGGCCCAGCAGCGCGTGCACCTCACCCGCGCGGACGGTGAGATCGACGCCGTCGAGGGCGAGCGCGCCGCCGTAGGACTTGCGCAGAGCGCGCACCTCGAGTGCGGCGCGCGGGGCGCTCACGACCGCGCTCCCTCGCGACGGCGGCCGACCAGCTTGGCCGCGGTGACCGAGATGATCAGCGCCAGACCGTAGAAGACGTTGGTCACCCAGGTCTGCGCGCCGAGCAGTTGCAGGGCGGTGATGCCGACGGTGAGCAGGTACAGCGCGGCCACGGTGCCCCAGGCGTTGAACCGGCCGACGGTGATGGCGGTCGCGCCGAGGAAGGCCGCCGCGAACGGCTGGAGCATGTACTGGGCGCCGACGCTGGGGTCGACGGCGCCGAAGTAGCCGACGAAGCAGATGCCGACGAAGGCGGCGAGCAGGCCGGACAGGATGTAGGCGCCGACGCGGATGCGGTCGACGGAGATGCCCGCCAACCGGGCGGCGTCGCGATTGCCGCCGATGAACACGGTGTAGCGGCCGAGCGGGGTGCGCTGGTAGACGTACCACAGGATCACCGCGAGCGCCCAGGCGTACCAGGTGATCATGGGCAGGCCGAGCAGCTGGGAGCGGGAGAAGTTCACGAAGCCGTCCGGCACGCCGGACACGATGCGGCTGTCGGTGATCAGGTAGGCGAAGCCGGCGAGTGCGGTGTAGGAGCCGAGAGTGGCGACGAAGGAGTCCACTCCGACCTTCACCACGATCAGCGCGTTGACCACGCCGACGGCGGCCCCGAGGGCGAAGGCGGTGGCGATGGCGACCGGGATCGGATAGCCGTCGCCGGTCATCACCGCGACCACCGCGGCGCTGGCGACCATGGTCTGCGCCACCGAGAGATCGAAGTCGCCGAGCCGCAGCACGATGGTGGCGATCAGCGCCAGCAAGAGCACCAGCGACTGGGCGTTGAGCATGGTGGTGAACAGCGAGGCGGTGCGGAACTGCGGGAGCGTGGCCACGCAGAACGCGACCAGCAGGCCGAGCGCGCCGACCAGTGCCCAGCGTTCGAAGGCCCCGCCGAAGCGGGAGGACGCCGTGGCGCCCTTCGCCGCGGGCGCCGCGGGGATAGCGGCCGCGGCGCCCGCGGGTGTGATGGTGGAGGTCATGGGGGTGTCTCCTCGTTGCCGCTGCTTACTGGTTCGCGCCCCACGCGGCCTGGAAGGCAGCCTGGTAGTCGACGAAGTTCGGGAAGATCTCCTCGGCGGAGGCGTCGGCGACATTGCTGCTGTCGACGACGCGGGTGGGGATGACGTAGCCGGGGGCGGGCGCGCCGGTGATGGCGCGGGCCAGGTCGTCGACGGCGAGCCAGCCGATCCAGCCGGTGGGCGGCATGGCCACGGTCATGTCCTGGTTGCCGCCGGCGGCGATGGCCTTCAGATTGGCCTCCAGACCGTCGCGGGCGAGCACCTTGGCCTTGGAGTTGGCCGCGGCCAGCACCGGGTCCACGTAGGTGACGGCGCTGTCCCAGACCGGGAAGACGTAGTCGATGCCGGGATTGCGCTGGAGCTCGGATTGCAGCTTGCTTCCGACGGCGGTGGCCACGTTGGCCACGTCGACGTCGAGCACGGTGACGGTGCAGTCCGGGCACTCGGCCTCGATCTGCGCCTTGGCGCCGTTGGCGGTGTTCTCCCACACCGCGACCGAGGAGGAGGACAGGATGGCCACCTCGGCGGCGCATCCGCTGTCGGAGAGCATCCAGTCGGCGGCGGCGACGCCGTCGGCGGTGTAGTCGGAGGTCAGGTTGCCGTACATGCCGGTCGGCACGGGGGCAGCGGCGTCGGTGTTGAGGGTGTTCTGCACCGGGATGCCCGCGGCGGCGGCCTTGGCCAGCGCCGAGGAGACCACGGCCGGGTCGATGCCGACGAGGATGATGCCGGCGGCCTGCTGTGCGATGGCCTGCTCGATGCCCTCGTTGAACCGGTTGGTCATGCCCTGGCCGTCGTAGCGGACCAGTTCCATGCCCGCCGCCTCGACTGCCTCCTCGACGCCGTCGGACATGTCGACGGAGAACTGGTTCATGGTGACGGTGATGAACCAGACGGTCTTGCCGCGCAGCGCGGCCAGATCCAGCGGCGCGGTTGGCACGACGGCCTCGACGTCGGTCATGGCGGCCGCCAGCCGGGTGTCGGCCTTGTCCACGCATTCCCGCGCCGCCGCCGACAGCGTGCGCTCCACCGTGTCCCCGGAGCCCGCGTCGGTCGCGGCGGTGCAGGCGGTCATGGCGAGGGCGGCGCCGAGCAGGAGTGCGCCGGCTGCTGCCCGTGTGGTCGGTTTCATGGGTTCTCCGATGCTGACGACTTCTGTCACCTCGTCCGGTGACATCGGTCAGTCAACGGGCGGACCATTGCGCCTCGGAGTCCCCGCATTTGCGCGTCCTTTGCGCCGGGTAACGATGCGTGTCCGCTCCGGCCGGTCGGGGAAAAGGGCTGGTGGGACGGGGTCGGCGGGCCGAGATCGTGGCACAGGGAGCGGTTTCGGACACGAATACGCCGTTGTCGGCGCCAATGCGCCCGTCCGCGGCCGGGCCGCGAGTCCTACGGGAAACGCAGAATTGGCGGGGGCCGGGGGGGGCCCCCGTTTTTTTTTGGGTTTGGGGGGGGGGAGAGCACCCCGGCCCCCCGGGGGGGGGGGGGGGGGGCGGGGCGGGGGGA
>NZ_JARWRU010001101.1 GCF_029867845.1 Nocardia farcinica
GGGCCACCGAATTCCCCTGGTGCGCACTGGCGGAGTCCGTCGTGCGCGCGGCGCTGCCCGAGCTGGAGACCCGGGTCTCGACGCTGCGCACCGACCCGTGGACGGTCTCGGCCCGCCCCTGAGCGCCTGATCGTCCCTGGCACAACACATTCCGTCGGCGTGTCTCGGCGGGCGCGCGGTGACGGGCGGAGTTGGGGGAGAAGGTGTCGCCGGGAACGGGTACAACTACCGCATGAACTTCCCGGTGGACTTCGGGGTCGTGCAGGTCTTGTTGATCCTGTTGCTCCTCGTCGGTGTGGCTTTGTTGGTTTCGGCGGTACTGAAGGTGCGCAAGATCGGCGTGCGCGTGTTGATCAGCCGCGGCGTCTCCGGTCTGACCATGTTGCTGGCCGCGGTGGTGGCGCTGTGGGTGGCCACGCTGTTGCAGACCTACATCGGTCTCACCGGGGAGATCAAGGCGGCGCACGCCGTGGTGACCAAGGTCGAGGGGCAGGACCACCAGCTCGAGGTCGAACTGACCCTCTACGGCGACGACGACACCGAGGAACGCCGCGAGACCTTCCAGGTGCAGGGCGACATGTGGGTGCTGCAGGCCAACATCGTCGAGCTGGAACCCTGGGTGAACGCGCTGGGCTTCCACTCCGGCTACAAGGTCACCCGTCTGTACGGCCAGCGCCTCGACGGTGTCGCGACCACACAGAACCACATCTTCCTCAACGGCGAGGACCGCGACTTCTTCGAGGACATGCGCGACGGCAGCTGGTACACCGAACCCTTCGTGCGCTCGGCCTACGGCAATGCCGTCATCGCCATGCCCGGCGAGTACGAGGTCTACATCTCCCGCGACGCCATCAAGACCATGCCCGTCGGCAAGTGAGCGGTGAATCCGCCTGCGGGGCAGGGGCTCACCAGGCGGGTGAGCGCGTCTGGAGAGCTTCGATCCGGTACCGCAGCTGACGCACCAGCTCGTCGACCGGCGCCGGGCTGATCGAGAACGCGTCGGCGTCGTGGTTGACCAGCACGTAGCGCCCGTCGTTCGGGTAGTCGAGCCAGATGAAGGCGTGCCCGTCGTCGGTCGGCCGCGCGTCGATCGCGATGCCGGGGTGCACCGAGATCTCACCCGTGCCCACCCTGGGACGGCGCACGAACCGGGCCAGCTCCTCCTCGGGAGCCAGCCGGTTCGGGTGCCGGTTGTAGATCGGGCGGTCGAGATCGGAGCGGCGCGCGGAGAAGGGGGCGTGCCCGCCGCCGGCGAAACGCGGGAGCCGCGCGGCGATCTCGGTGGCGACGGTGTGCGCGTAGCACATGGTCAGCACCACGTCGCGCCCGTGCTCGCGGGTCGGTCCCGGCTGCTGCACGGCCACGGTCGCGACCTGCCCGGCGATGCCCGCGTGGACGCGCACCACCCGGTCGGCCCCGGGCCCGTGGAATCCGTGCACCTCCACCCGCACCTCCGGTTCGAGCAGCACTGTCAGCGCGCGGTGCAGCCGCTCGTCGAAGACGTCGCGCACCCGCCGCGCCGCCCGCGCGCGCTCGCGCTCGTAGTCGTCGCGATGGTCGACCCTGGCGTGGCGATAGCTCAGCGGATACGGCAGCCTGTCGCGACCCATGACCTCCAGCGCGATGCGGAAGGCGAGACCGTCGAACTGCCAACGTGGTTCGCTCATCCGCCGATGACCCCGCCCGGCGGGAGCACACGCGGCTGTTCGCCGAGCAGCTCGGTGGCACGATCCTGGACCAGGTAGTCGGGAATCTTGTGCTCGCTCTCGTCGTCCTTGCCGTTGCCCCCGCGTCCGGCCATGCCGCCCATGCCGGGCATGCCCATGCGCCCGGTGCCCGCGGCGGTGCGCGAGGTGCCGGTGCCCGAACCGGCGGGCTGGGCGGTCGAGCCGACGCCGGGGATACCGGCCCCCGGGCTCGGCGTCGATCCGGGGGTGCTCGGGGTGCCCGCGCCCGGATAGCCCGAACCCGGCGTGCCGTAGCTCGGCCTGCTGCTCGGGTCGTTCAGGCCGCTGGGCAGGTTGCTCGACGGGATCGTGCTCGCCGGATTCGTGGCAGCAGGATCGGTGCTCGTGGGATCCGACCACGGGTCGCCGGTCGAGGGGTTCTGCGCGGACGGGTCGTCGGTGGCAGCGGGGTCTTCGGTGGTGCCGTCTCCCGGCGCGTTCGGATCCTCGGTCTGCGCGGGATCGCCCGAGTCCGGCGTGTACGGGCCGGCACCGCCCGTGCCCGACGGACCACCCCCGCCCGTCGGCCTTTTCGAATCCGGCTGATCGGATCCCGGGCTGTGCACCGGGCTCTTCGGCTCCGGTAGCACCGGCGTCTGGTTGTCCACCTCGATGGCGCCCGCCTGGTAGGCCTTCATGACCTCCTGCGCCCGCGCCTCGGCCTCGTTCGCCCGGTGTTTGCCCAGTTTCAGCACGCCGTTGCCGGGGATGTGGCCGAGGAACTCGTCGAGGAAGTTGACGTTCTCCGGTGGGGGCACGGACAGCTTCGCCTGGTCGAGGTAGCCCTGGATCAGGTCGATGCCGTTGGCGACCTGCTGGAAGCTCACCGCCAGCGTCGCGAACTCGGTCACGTAGGCCTGGGTGGCCTCCCGCGCCGCGCTGCCGGAACGGCCGTTCCACCCCGCGTCGACGACCTCCTGGACGCCGGTGCCGAAGACGGCGATGGCCGTGTTCGCCTGCTCGACCAGTTTGCGCCAGCCGTCGGCGCCCGCGTTGATGGTGGCCTGATCGACGGGTCCGTTCTCGCCGTCGCCGTTGAGCGCCTTCCAGATGTCCTCGTGCGACCAGGTGTCGAAGGCCTCCGGGCTGGTGATGGCGGGCGGCGCCGTCACGCTGTACTGGCTCGACAGCTCGTTGTACTCGTTCTGGATGTGCTGACGATCGCCCTGCCAGGTCTGCGCCGCGTCGGACTGCAGCGACTGGTCGCGGTCGTTGTTCCGGTCGGACAGGAAGTGGCCGACGATGCCGTTCAGCGCAGCCGCCGCCGCGTACGCTCCCACCACCATCAGCCGACCCCCTCGGTTCGTGCGTTCTGCTGACCTGCCGGTGCTCGGCCTGCCATCTCGTGCTCCCCTCCCCGCGCCGCGCGTGGCGCCGCGGCCGCATGCCTCGGGACTGCCGCGCCGCGGCGATCACGACCGCCGACGGGGCACCGGCCCGGGTGTGAGCGGTGCGGCGTGACGGCGGTTCGCATGGGTCTCCTGGCGGCGTCGAAGACAGTCGGCGTAACTATATGACGCGGTTGCACCGGTTCCGGTTCCGCTGTTTCCGGGAGAACTGCTCGGCTAGGGCGGGGCTCGGCGGGCTGCCGGGGTACGCTCGATCCTTGCCCGCCCGGTGGCAGGCGCCCATCCGTCCACAGTGCCCAGGAGTCTGTCCGCGTTGATTGTCGAACCACCGATCCAGGCCAAGCTGCTCCAGCTCGCGGCTGTCGATGCCGAGCTGACGCGGATCGCGCATCGGCGAACGGTGCTGCCCGAGCAGCAGGAGGTGGAGCGGCTCGAGGCGTTGCGCAACGAGCACAAGGACGCCGCGGTGAAGGTGGAGATCGTGCTCGACGATCTCGACCGCGACATCAAGAAGCTGGAGGGCGAGATCGAGGCGGTGCGCAAGCGCGAGGAGCGCGACCGCTCGATGCTGGAATCGGGTTCGGTCGCCGCCAAGCAGCTCTCCGAACTCCAGCACGAGCTGGCCAGCCTGCAGCGCCGCCGCGGCGTGCTGGAGGACGAGCTGCTCGAGGTGATGGAGCGGCGCGAGGCCTCGGCGGCCGATCACGACCACGCGGGCGCGCAGCTGACCAAGACCGAGGAGGAGCTGACCGAGGCGCAGCGGCTGCGCGCCGAGGCGCTGGCCGATCTCGACGTGGCCCAGCAGCGCTGCGAGACCGACCGCGCGGCGCTGATCGGAACCTTCCCGGACGAGTTGCTCGCCGTCTACGACCGCCAGCGCGCCCAGCACGGTGTCGGCGCGGCGCTGTTGCAGGCCCGTCGCTGCGGCGCCTGCCGGATCGAGCTCGACCGCGGCGAGATCGCCCGCATCGCCAAGACCGCGCCGGAGGCCGTGGTGCGGTGCCCGGAGTGCGGCGCCGTGCTGGTGCGCACCAAGGAATCCGGTCTGTGAGGCCATGAGCGGCGACACGGCGGCACGCCACCCCGATGACACGGCGGCGCGCCATCCGAAGGTGATCGTCGAGGCCGACGGCGGGTCGCGGGGCAACCCGGGCCCAGCGGGCTACGGCGCGGTCGTGCTCGACCCCGACCGGACGGTGCTGGCCGAACGCCGCGAGAGCATCGGCCTGGCCACCAACAACGTCGCCGAGTACCGCGGCCTGATCGCGGGCCTGGAGGCCGCGGCCGAGCTGGGCGCGCGCGAGGTGGACGTCCGCATGGACTCCAAGCTCGTCGTCGAACAGATGTCGGGGCGCTGGAAGGTCAAGCACGCGGCCATGATTCCGCTCGCCGAGCGGGCGCGGGCACTGGTCGCCTGCTTCGACCGGGTCACCTTCACCTGGATACCCCGCGAGCGCAACAGCCACGCCGACCGGCTGGCCAACGAGGCCATGGACGACGCCGGGACCGACGCGGCCACCGGCGCGCGTCCCGCCGGCGGCGCGAAGACCGCCGAGCGCGCGAGCACCGAGGCCGCTCCCGCCCCCGGCTGGACCGGCGCGGTCGGCCGTCCGACCCGCCTGCTGCTGCTGCGCCACGGCCAGACCGAGTTGTCCATCCAGCGCCGCTACTCCGGTCGCGGCAACCCGCCGTTGACCGAGCTCGGCCGCGAGCAGGCCGCCCGCGCGGCGAAGATGCTGGCGGCCAGGGGCGGGATCGAGGCGGTCGTCAGCTCGCCGCTGACCCGCGCGGTGCAGACCGCCGAAGCCGCCGCCCACCCGCAAGGCGTTCCCCGGCGGCCCGATAAGGGCCTTATCGAGACCGAATTCGGCGATTTGGAGGGCCGGACCCTGTCACAAATACACAAAACCGA
>NZ_JARWRU010001102.1 GCF_029867845.1 Nocardia farcinica
GCGGGGGCCGGGTGGGGGCCCACGGCTCCCTCGCCTACCTGGGGGGCGGGGGCTTGGCCGGCGACCGCCGACCAGACCGGCCGATCCGCCATCGGGGTCAGCGGCCCAGCGGCTCGGTGGCAGGCCCTTCCAGGACGCTGCCATCGGGGGCGAAGCGGGAGCCGTGCAGCGGGCAGTCCCAGGACTTCTCCGCCGAGTTCCAGCGGACCAGCCCGTACAGGTGCGGGCACACGGCCGAGACCGAGGTGGTCACCCCGTCCACCGTCGAGGTGGCGACCGGGCGCAGGCCCTGCCGGTGCACGCGCCCGCAGCCCTCGCCGGGCCGGACCTGTCCGTCGGTGCGCAGACCGTTCAGCCAGCCCAGCGTGAGATGTTGCGCCACAGCGGCATTCGCGGAGGCGGCGGAGGCGAGGGTGGACAGGTCGGGCGGCTGCCAGGTGGTGAACACCTCCGCCCACGAGGGTGCGGTGCCGGTCAGACGGCCCGCGAGGACGTGGGCGGCGGCGACGCCGTTGGTGAGGCCCCACTTGGAGTATCCGGTCGCCAGCAGCAGGCGGTCGCTGCCGGGCAGCAGCGGTCCGGCGTAGGGGAGTTCGCCGACCGGGGAGTAGTCCTGAGCGGACCAGGAGGCCAGTGGTTCGGCGGTGGGGAAGTGCAGGCGGGTCCAGTCGACCAGGTCGGTGACCAGGGCCGCGGTGTCCTCGGCGCGGCCGACCTCGTGGCCGTTGCCGCCGACCAGCAGCAGTTCACCGCCCGCGTGCGGGACCGTGCGAAGAGAGCGGGTGGGTGAGTCCGCGCTGATGAGCATCTGCGGCGGCAGCGCTTCGGCGACGCGGAAGGCGCTCAGGTAGGAGCGCTGCGCGGTGACCCGGGCGAAGAAGCCGCCGCGGTCGAGGATCGGGGTGCCGGTCGCCAGAACGACGGCGCCTGCCCGCAGGTCGGCGCGGTCGGTGTGGACCAGGTGGTCGCCGCGCGGCTCCCAGCCGACGCCACGCACCCTGGTGAACTCGTAGACCGGCACGCCGCGCGTGTCGAGGGCGGCGGCCAGGGCGCGCAGCAGCCCCCACCGGGACCCCTGGGCCTGATAAGGCAGCCCCCCCCCCCCGTGGGATGGGTACCGGGGTTACCAAGCGAGGATGATAAAA
>NZ_JARWRU010001103.1 GCF_029867845.1 Nocardia farcinica
GGGGGCCTCGTCGTTCCCGGGGGGGGGGGCGGGGGGGGGCGCGCCCCGGGCCCGCCGCCGCGTCGCCCGCCGTGGTGGTCTCGGTGGCGGTCCTCGACGACGAGCAGGTGCGCGGCGTGGTCACCGGCCCCGACGGCATCCTGAGCACCGCGCGGCCGGGCACGGTGATCGCGGTGCACTCCACCATCTCCGACCGCACCGCCGAGGAATTGGCCGCGGTCTGCGCCGAACGCTCGGTCGACCTGGTCGACGCGCCGGTCAGCGGCGGCGCGGGCGGGGCGAAGAGCGGACGGCTCGCGGTCATGGTCGGCGGCGCGGACACCGCCTTCGAACGGGTCCGCGAACCCTTCGGCGCCTTCGCCGATCTGGTCGTGCACGCCGGGCCGGTGGGGGCGGGCACCCGCATGAAGCTGGCCCGCAACCTGCTGCACTTCGTGGCCTTCACCGCCGCCACCGAATCGCAGCGGCTGGCCGAGGCGGCCGGGCTCGACATCACCGCCCTGGGCAAGGTGGTCCGCCACTCCGACGCGGTGACCGGCGGACCGGGCGCGATCATGCTGCGCGACACCACAGCGCCGATCGAGCAGGGCGACTTCTGGCTGTCCGTCCTGAGCCACGTGCGCGATCTCGGGGAGAAGGATCTCGGTCTCGCACTCGGGCTGGGGGAACGGCTCGGCGTCGCCCTGCCGTTGGCCGCGCTGGCGCTGCGGAGCCTCGGCGAGGGTCTCGGTGTGGGCCGGGGCGCCCTCGCCGGGGAGGCCGGGAACTGATGCGCGCGAAGGTGACCCGCACGACCGGGACGCACCCGATCGCGCGCCGGAGGACGGAGCGAGCCGACCGCGTCGTGCGGACGGGAAAGGGGCAGGACGGATGAACGAGGCCGAACCGGTGCCGGAACCGGCCGCGGCGGACGGCGACTCGCTGCCCGCTCCCGGCGAGGACGCCTGCCTCAGCGAGCGCGACCGCACGCTGCTGCTGCTCGGCGCCCTCACCGAACAGAACCGCATCGACGACGCCGCCGACCGGATGCGGTCCGCTCTCGAGGCCGGTGACCTGACCGAGGAACAACTGCACGAGATCGCCATCTTCCTGTGCCACTACGTGGGCTGGCCACGCGGCACCTCGCTGGACATGCGGGTCGGCTCGGTGGCCGCCCGCGTGCGCAAGGCCGCCCGCCGGGCCGCCGAGGCGGAAGCGAAACGGGCCGCCGAGGCCGAACCCGTGCAGAACTGACCGGCGCCGACACCCCGGCGCCCCAGACCGACGACGATCGAAATACGAGGTAACCCGATGTCCGATGCCAAGTCCCTGCGCCCGCTGCGCGCCGCCGAGGTCACCGAATGGGGGCCGGGCGCCGATGTCGTGATCGCCGGATACGGCATCGCCGGGGTGTGCGCCGCGATCGAGGCCGCCCGCGCGGGCGCCTCGGTGCTCATCCTGGAGCGCACCAGCGGCTGGGGCGGGGCGGCGGCCATGTCGGGCGGATTCATCTACCTGGGCGGCGGCACCCCGTTGCAGCGGGCGCTCGGCTTCGAGGACTCCCCCGAGAACATGGAGAAGTTCCTCACCGCCGCGCTTGGCCCCGGGGTGGACAAGGCCAAGATCGCCGACTACTGCCGCGGCTCGGTCGAGCACTACAACTGGCTGGTCTCCTGCGGGGTGCCGTTCAAGGAGGAGTTCTGGGGCGAGCCCGGCTGGGAGCCGCCGCACGACGAGGGCCTGATGTACTCCGGCGGCGAGAACGCCGCGCCGTTCAACACCGAGATCCCGCCCGCCCCGCGCGGACACGTGCCGCAGTACGCGAACAAGCGCATCGCCCAGCGCGGCGGTGGCTACATGCTGATGAAGCCGCTGGCCGACACGGCCGAGGAACTGGGCGTGCGGGTGCAGTACGACACCAGGATCCGCAGGCTGGTCGTGGACGACGACGGCAGGGTGGTCGGCGTGGCCGCCACGCAGTTCGGCAAGGAGGTGGTGGTCAGGGCCGAGCGCGGGGTGGTGCTGGCCACCGGCAGCTTCGCCTACGCCGGGGAGATGGGCGAGGGCTTCGCGCCGCGCCTGATCGGCCGCCCCGCCGCCGCCATCGAGGAACACGACGGCATCGGCATCCGCGTCGCCCAGGCCCTCGGCGCCGACCTCGCGCACATGGACGCCACCGAGGTCGCCTTCTTCGCCGACCCGCAGCTCTTGGCGCGCGGCATCCTCGTCAACGGCCGCGGCCAGCGCTACGTCACCGAGGACACCTACCCGGGCCGCATCGGCCAGGCCACCCTCATCCAGCAGGACAACCAGGCGTTCCTGGTGATCGACGAACAGTCCTACGAAGAAGCCCTGAAGACGGTCAGCGCGACCCACTTCTTCCGTCAGCCGCCCACCTGGGCGGCCGAGTCGGTCGAGGAACTGGAATCGGAGATGGGGCTGCCCACCGGCACGCTGCAGGCCACCGTCGAGGTCTACAACCGCCACGCCGCCGACGGCGTCGACCCGCTGCTCGGCAAGAAGCCCGAGTGGGTGCGCCCCATCGGCACCCCGCTGGCCGGCTTCGACCTGCGCGGCATGACCGCCGGGTTCACGCTCGGCGGCCTGCGCACCGACCTGGATTCGCGCGTCCTGCACGTCAGCGGCGAACCCATCCCCGGCCTGTTCGCCGCGGGCCGCTGCACCTCCGGCCTCGCCGCGGGCGGGTACGTCAGCGGGGGCACCCGCGGGGCCGGCACCATGTAACGGCGTCGCGCCGGGGGCGCCGGCGCCCCGAACAGACGCCCGCGCGGCGCCGCGCA
>NZ_JARWRU010001104.1 GCF_029867845.1 Nocardia farcinica
AACCGCCGGTGCGCGCGCACCGACATCGCCCCGGGCGAGCGCCCGCCCCCCGCCTCGTAACCGGCCGCGCCACGGTAACTGCTGGAGCGGCGCGCGCGGGGCGCGGGCCCGGCGCGACTGCTGCACGGCGACTACACCGACACCGAGACCATCGCCTCCGCGCGCGACCGGTCGGCGGCGAACGCGCGCTGGTGGGACGCGCTGACCCCGGACGAGCGCATGCTCGTGGTCAGGGCGCACCCGAGGGAACTCGGCAACGCCGACGGCATCCCGGCGGTCGCCCGCGATTACGCGAACCGGCTGACCATCGTCCGGGAGATGGCCGAATTGCGCGCCGTGCACGTGGGCGACCGGACCGACGCGCAGCGGACCCGGCTGGCGAATCTGGAGACCACGCTGGCCGCCCTGGTGGATGCCGACCGGATGGCCCGCGAATCCGATGTCGGCACCCCGCCGGTGCATCTGCTCTCCCTCGACGCGGGCGCGTTCGACGGCAAGGGCAGGGCCGTGCTCGCCTTCGGCGACATCGACGCCGCAGACTCGGTGTCCTGGCATGTCCCCGGCATCAAGACCAACATCGGAAAGCTCTCCTGGAACGCCGATTTCGCGCGCAACCACTGGGAGGTGACCTCCCGCCTCGACCCGTCGCGGTCGGTGGCCTCGATCGCCTGGCTCGGTTACGGCGCGCCCTCGGGGTACGCGGGCGCCTTCCGCCTCGAGCCCGCGAGGGCGGGCGGCGCGCTGCTGGCCCGCGACATCGGCGCGTTCAACGCCGCGCGCGAGGTCCGCGCCGCCCCCGGCGCCCCGCGCCGCCCCGACAACCACGTGTTCGGGCACAGTTACGGCTCCACCACCACCAGCTACGCCGGAAACGCGGGCAGGCTGGCCAACGAGGTCGCCTCCATCACGCTCGCGGCGTCGCCGGGCGCGGGGCCGGTGTCGCACGCGAGCGAATTCGGCGTCGGCGACAACGTGTTCGTGGCGACGATGTCCGCCGACAAGGTGACCTGGGTCGGCGGCAACCGCTCGGGCCGGGCCTCGCGCTTCCTCGGCGTCGGCGTCGACCCCTCGATCGAGGCGTTCGGCGCGCGCCGGGTGGCCGCCGAGTATCCGGCCACCGCCGAGTTCGCCGATCCGCGCCGCCATCACACCCAGTACTACGACTATCTCGACGCGAGCCGGACCCGGCCCACCGAGGCACTGTCGAACTTCGCGCGGATCGCCGCCGGTCTGTCCGACACGGTGGTGCCGGAAACCCATCGCCCCGGCGACGGCGATGTCGGGGTGCTGCGGCGCGTGATCGGCAAGGTGCCCAAGGTCGATCCGGCCGCCACCGCCCACCTCGACGACGGCACCCACGGCTATCGGGCGGTCGACGGACCGGTCACCGCTCCCCCCGGGCCGGAGGTGCAGGGGCACCGGGGCGGGCGCGGCCTGTGGGCGGAGAACACCCTGCCCGGGTTCGCGGCCGCCATGCAGATGGGCGTGGACGGCATCGAACTCGATGTCGGTCTCACCGCCGACGGCGTGCCGGTGGTGCACCACGAGCAGCACATCGACAAGCGCACCGTGCGCGATGGCGAGTCCGGCAATCGCTATGTGGGGCAGCGCATCCGGGATCTGACGCTGGAGCAGGTCCGCACCCTCGACACCGGGGTGGTGCATCCGTCCTTCGCCGACACCCAGCGCGCGGAGCCGGGCACCGGCATCCCGACCCTCGCCGAGGTGGTCCGGCTGGCCGCCGACACCGGCTGGACCGGGACCCTCTCGGTGGAGATCAAGACCGATCCGCGCTGGCCGGACGCCGAGGTGCGCGAGGTCGTCGCCGAGACGGTGCGCACCCTGCGCGCCCACGGCGGACAGTTCAGAATCCTCGGCTTCGACTGGCGTGTGCTCGCGCACGCGGCGGAACTGGCGCCGCAGGCCGACCGGGTGGCGCTGGTGAGCGCCCGCACCGCCACCGAGGGCTGGACCGGGCGCGATCCCGGCCTCTCGCCGGCCGAGCGGGCGCGGATGCTGTGGGCGCAGCTGACCGGCAGGCCGCGTGACGCGGGCGGGGATCTGGCGGCGGCCGCGCGAGCGGCGGGGGCGACGATCCTGTCGCCGGAACGGTCCATGGTGACCGGGAAACTGGTGGACCAGGCCCGCGAAGCCGGGGTGCGGCTGTCGGTGTGGACGGTGAACGACCCGGCCGAGATGCATCGGCTCACCGACCTCGGCGTCGACGCGATCGTCACCGACTTCCCCGATCGGCTGCGGGAGGTGCTGGCCCACCGCGGCCGGTCGCTGCCCGATACCCCCACCGCGCCCACCCTGCCGACGGACCCCGGCTACGACCCGCGTCACGCCGAGTCGGCCGATCACGCCCTCGCGCGGTTCCCCGCCCGACCGATGCCGCGTCCCGGCGAGCCCGCCGATGCGGTCACCGCCGCTGCCGCGGAATGGGCCGGGCACAACCGCCGGGTCTGGGACTCGCTGGACAGCGGTCAGCGCGACGCGCTGCTGCGCACCCACCCGGAGGCGCTCGGCGCCAAGGACGGCATCCCCGCCCCGATCCGCGACCACGCCAACCGGCTGGCGCTGCGCAGAGCGTGGCGAGAACTCGGCGAGCGCATCGCCGCCGACCCGCGCGCCGCGCGCCGCTTCGCCGGAAAGGCCTTCGCCGGACCGGAATTCGCGACCGTGCGCCGCCTGCTGTTCACCGACGAGGCGGTGCGGTCCGACGCGCTCGCCGACGGCCTGGCGGACTGGACCACCCGCCCGGCGCGTGGTCTGCTGCGCGCGCTCGGCACGGATTCCGGGCTGCCGGCGAACCTGAGCGCCATGTCGGAACTGATCGGCCGCGCCGACCGGGAGGCCGCCGAGCTGCCGGGCAGGCCGCCGGTGCAGATCCTGGCCTTCGACCCGAACGCCTTCCAGGGGGACGGCAGGGCGGTTCTCGCGTTCGGCGACATCGACACCGCCGAACAGGTGGCCTGGCACGTGCCCGGCGTCGCGGCGACGGTCGGCACGATGAACCAGAGCATGCACGCGGTGCGCAACCTGCACGAGATGACCGCGCGCACCGCGCCGGACACCTCGCGCGCGAGCGTGCTGTGGCTCGGCTACGACCCGCCGAGCGGCGACGCG
This sequence comes from Nocardia farcinica, assembly GCF_029867845.1. Classification (GTDB taxonomy): domain Bacteria; phylum Actinomycetota; class Actinomycetes; order Mycobacteriales; family Mycobacteriaceae; genus Nocardia; species Nocardia farcinica_A. The sequence continues at coordinate 3,130 of NZ_JARWRU010001104.1, forward strand.
ATGTGGTCGCAGTACACCTCGACCGACGCGGCGAGGGAAGGCGGCAGGCTGCTGCTGGCCGACCTCGCCGCCTTCGACGCGACGCGCGCGGCCGCGTCGTCGCCACCGCCGTCGATCCACCTGATCGGGCACGGATACGGCACCACCGCCATCGGCTTCGCGGGAGCCGACGGCGCGCTCGCCCGACGGGTCGCCGATGTGACGCTGGTCGGCTCGCCCGGCGTCGGCCCGATCGCCGAGGCGGCCCGCTTCGGCCTCGGCGACGGCCGGGTGTACGTGCTGACCGCCTCCACGGACCGGCTCACCTGGCGCGGCGCGGGCACCCCGACCGCGATCGCCGGACCGGATGCCCGCGCGCTCGGCCGCGACCCGGCGACCGGGGATTTCGGCGCCGTGCGGGTGGCCGCCGAATTCCCCGCCTCGCCGCGCTTCGCCAGCCGGATCACCGACCGGCACCAGTACTTCTGGTTCGCCGACGCGAACCGGACGGCGCCCACCGAGGCGCTGGACGCTCTCGGCCGCATCGCCGCGGGCCTCGGCGACACCGTCCGCACCGAGGCGCACCGGCCGGGGGACCGGGAGACCATCCGGTTCCTCGGCCGGGAGGTGGACGTGCCGGTGGACCCGGCCGCCGAGCGCACCGGTCTGGTCGCCCCGTCCGACGAACAGCGGCAGATCGCCCGCCGCGCACTGGAACTGTTGCGGCCGGACGCGAACCCGGCCGCGCTGCTGCACGGCGAGCACCCCCAGGGCGATCACGACGGCCCGACGGTCGAGCCGGACGCCGTGGCGCACACCGAGCGCGTCGCGCGGTGGTGGCACGAGCAACTCGGCGACGCCGAACGCGCCGCCCTGATCCGAACCCACCCGTTCGAGATCGGCAACGCCGACGGCATCCCGGCCTCGGTGCGCGACCAGGCGAACCGGGTGCAGATCACCAGGGATTTCGACGCCTTCCTTGCCCGGTATCCGCAGGGCGGACGCGGCGCCGTGCTCGATGCCGCCGAGCGAACGCAACTGCGCAACCTGATCCGCACCACCCAGGCGCTGACCAGGATGGACGCGCGCGCCGCGACCCGGCCCGACAGCCCGCCCGTGCACGTGCTCTCCTATGACAGAACGGCTTTCGGCGGCACGGGTCGCGCGGTCGTCTCGGTCGGCGATGTCGACACCGCCGAGTCGGTGTCGTGGATCGTGCCCGGCATCACCACCACCCTGGAGAAGCTGCCGGGCAATCTGCGCGCCGCGATGAACATGTACGAGATGACCACGCGGATGAACCCGGATCTGCGGGTCGCCTCGGTCATCTGGATCGGCTACGAGGCGCCCAACGGCGCCACCATCGTGCAGAACACGGTGAACCCGAGGGCCGCCAGACAGGGCGCGCTGCTGCTGCGGCGCGATCTGGCGGCCTATCGCGCGGCCAGGTCGTACTTCGACGGCCGCGTGCCGTCGGCCGAGGCGCCGCGGGTCTACCTGTTCGCGCACAGCTACGGCTCGGTGGCCACCGGGTACGCGGGGCACGGCGGCAGGCTGGCCGACTCGGTGGACGCGATCATGCTGCTCGGTTCGCCTGGCGCGGGCCCGATCTCGCATGCCTCCGAATACGGTGTGCCGGTCTATGTCGCCACCTCCTCCGGCGACCCGGTGAGCTGGGTGGGCGCTGACACCCCCGGCCGCACCGGCCGGTTCGCCGGACGCGGGCACGGTCTCGACCCGTCGACACGGGCGTTCGGCGCCACCGCCCGCGTCACCGCCGAATTCCCGGCAGGCACCGATCCCATCGCCCAGCACCGCGGATACTTCAAGTACACCGACGAGGACGGCGCGCGGGCGATCACCTCCGAGTCGCTGCGCAACGCGGCGCTGCTGGCCGCCGAACGCCCCGGCGACATGATCACGGCCAGGCCGCGCCCTGGACTGGAGGAGCCGGGCTGGCGGCAACGGCAGGTCGCCACGCCCAACGATCCCGAATCCGGCAGGACCGCGGCGCCGTTGCCCGCCGAGGACACCGGGGGCGCCGCGCGGCAACGCCGGGTCCCGGCCTCGGACAGCGACGGCACCACCGAGCATCGCCGCCCCCGATGGCGGCCCGCCAGGCGGGAGGCGGCCCCGGCCCCCGAGTGTGCGCGGGACGCGCTCGACGTCATCGCGCGGGCCCTGCCCGACGCCGGGGTGCGGGTGCCGGAATCGGTCGGCCCGGCGGGGATGACGGCGGCGGAACTGGAGGCCGCGGCGGGCGGCAGGTTGCGGATGTACGATTCGCCCGCCCGGATCGCCGCGGCGCTGCGGCAGGCGGCCGCGGAAACCGTTCCCGGACAACCGGCGCCCATGATGCTGGTCGTCGAGGAGTACCGGGGCCCCAGCAGCGCCGACGGTGTCGGCGCGCACGCCTATGTCCTGTCCTACCAGGACGGCCGGGTCATGATCCACGATCGGACGCTCGACCGTTCCCCCCAGCCGTTCCGGCGCAACCTCACGCCGCGCGGGGTGCTCGCCACCCACGCCGTGCTCATCCGCTCCGACGGGGCGGACCGGCCCGTGGACACCCACGCGCCCAGCGCGCACCGGCCCGATGTCGGTATCGGCGCACGCGAGGGCGGCGACGCCGGGCGGCGTCCGTGGGACGCGGTCGAGGCCGCGGTGCGCGCCAAGGGCGAACCGGTCCGCTACGAGCAGCTGCCCCGCGGCAGCGAGAGCAGCGCCGTGTACATCGTCGAGTTCGCCGACGGCTCACGATGGGTGTACAAGCCGGTCTCCGGGCAGACCACCGGCGCGATCGACGTGCCCCCCTCCGGGCACGTGCCGCGTGAGGTCGCCGCCTACCGGCGGTCGGAACTGCTCGGCTACGGCCTCGTCCCGCCGACCGTCGCGTGGACGGGCCGCCACGGCGAGGGCTCGTTGCAGGAGCTGGCTCGCGTGTTGCCCGGCCGCCCGCTCGCGGAGTACTCGCGCGCGCAGCAACACATGATGGCCGTGCTGAACTACCTCGGCGCGGACCGCGACGCCAACGCGGGCAACACGCTGACCGCGGCCGGGGACGCCCGCCGCAGCCGCGGCGACGCGATCGCCATCGACAACGAGAAGAAGAACCCGACCGCGGCCGACCGCATCGGCATCAGATCCAGCGCCGTGGTGGACGCGCTGGGCGAGCCGCTCGACGCCGCCGCACTCGATCCGCTGCGGGCGCTGCCCGAGGCCGAGCATCGCGCGATGCTCACCGAACTGGGGCTGGAGCCCGAGGCGATCGACGGCGAGCTGAGCAGGCGCGCGGAGATCGTCGAGGACGGCCGGATCACCGGCCGGGCCTGGCCGGGACGCATCAGGGACGTGCCGAGGGTGCCGCCGCCCACGCCCGCCGAGCCGGACACACCGCCGAGGACGGACGAGGCCGACAGCGCGCAGGCCCGCCGCCCCTCGCTGTGGCAACGACTCCTCGGCCGCACCCCCGGCCCCGAGGTGGCGCCCACTCCCGCCGAGCAGACGCCGACGACCGCGCGGCCGGACGAGGACGGCGAGCGGTACACCAACGACTGCGCGCCGCGCGCGATCCGCACCGTCGTCGAGCTGACCGGCAGCGAGAGCGCGCGGGCGCCCGAACGCCAGGTGGGACCGGAGGGCATGTCCGCCGCCGAGCTGGAGACGTCGGCGGGCGGACGGCTGCGGCTGTTCGACTCCCACGACGCCGTCGCCGACCTGCTGCTCTCCCCGGAACTGGGGGACGGCGCCGCGGTCCTGGTGGTCGACTCCTATCACGGTCCCGCCGACCGGCACGGCGTGGGAGCGCACGCCTACGTGCTCTACAACAACGCGGGCGTGATCGAGGTGCGCGATCCCGGACTCGGTTTCGCGCACGAGCACCGGCGGGGACAGCCAGCGCCCGATGTGGCGGCGGTGTCCGGGATCGTCTTCGACAGCGCGGGACGACCGGTCGACCCGGTCGCGACCACCCCCGCCGACGACGCCGCGCGCCCCCGCACGGCGATCGGCAGCACCGACGGCCCTGACCAGGACGGCGTGGCGCCCGACACCGGCGGCCCCCGGCGTTCGTTGCCCGCCGAGGCGAGTGCGTTCATCGCCTACCTGCGCGACCTCGGCGCCGAGACCGCCGCGCTCGGCGCGACCGCGGCGAACGTGTACCGGGCGACCCCGCGCGCCACCGCCGACATCGACCTGATGATCCGCGAGGTCGGTGACCTGCCCGCCCGCCTGCGCGAGGACGGCTATCAGGTGGAGACCTTCGACAACGACGAAGGCGATATCTACCTGATCCGGCTGCACGGCAAGGGTGTCGCGGTCGATCTGATGGTCGCGGAGACGCCGGTGCAGACCGATCTGCTCGATCGTGCCGTCGGCGGGGTGGCCTCGGTCGAGGACGTCATCGTCATGAAGCTGATCGCGAACCGGGCCAAGGACAAGGCCGACATCGACTCCATCCTGGAGGCCGGTCACCGCCTCGACCTCGACTACATCCAGCGGCAGGCCGCCGAATGGGACGCCACCCGCGCCTGGCGCGACGCGCAGAACCGGCACGGACGACCGCTGGAGTCCTCGACCGGGGAGTCCGGCGCCGATCCGAGCCGGGGTGTCGACCACGGCGTCTCCTCCGGGGACCACGACGCGGCGGACACCGGCGACCAGGACAGGACGCCGCCAACCGAATCCGCCGCGCCGATCCACGCCGACCGCTTCGGCGACTGCCGGACCCCCGAGGAGGTCGCCGAATTCCTGCGCTCCGAACACGATCTGGACGTCGAGGGATTCGACCGGCCGGGGATCGACGTGGAGGCGGCGCGCGAATTCGGCCGCGCCATCGACGAACACCTGCGAGCGCACCCCGAGGTAGACCTGGCGGCCGTGCGGATCGACGAGCTCGACGACGCCGACACCGTCGCCCAGGCCGTGTGGGTGATCGAGGACGGATACGCGCACACCGACTCGATCACACTGAACCTGCCCTACGCCACCGACCCCGCCATGGCCGCGAGTTCCTGGGCCAACGACCTGGCCACCTCGTTCCGCGTCGGGCCACTCGGACGGCCGGTGTACGGCAACATCGTTCACGAATTCGGGCACGCGATGGACCACGCGGGCGGTATGCGGGCCAGGGCCGAAGCGCCCTACGTGCTGCTGGAGACCTACACGCGGGCCTATCCCGACCACGGCGACGCCGACTGGCTGCCCGACTACGAGGACTGGCTCGCCGACCAGTTCAGCGAGTACAGCTTTCACGCCGACGGCACCCTCGATATCGCCGAGGCGCTGGCGGAGTCCTATGCCGCTGTCGCGCACGCGGGTTCCGAGGCCACCGAAGGCGAACGGGCGCTGGCCGATCTGCTGGCCAGGCACGCGCGCGAGGGCAACTACGCCGATCCGAACTTCGATCCCGACACCGACGAGGAGATGGCGGCGGGGGGGGCGCCGGCGCGCCCCCCCCCCCCCGCCCCGCCCGCCCCCCCCCCCGCCCCCGCCCCCCCCCCCCGCCCGCGCGC
>NZ_JARWRU010001105.1 GCF_029867845.1 Nocardia farcinica
CCTCGGGCTGCGCCTGCGCCTGCGTCGAGGCGGCGGCCTGCGCGTTCGGCGCGGCGTCCTTGACCTCGGCGGCGTCCTTCGTGGCCTCGCCCGCCGTGCCGTCGGCGTCCGCGGCGGCCTTGCGCTCGGCGGTCTTCGCGGCGGCTCTGTCGTCGGCGCCCTTCTCAGCGGCGCCCTTGCCGGCGGCCTTCTCGGCGGCGCCCTTGTCGGCGACCTCGGCGGCGGCCTTGCCCTTCGCGGGGGCGGTCACGTCGATCGCGGTCTGCTCGGCCTCGGCCTCGGAACGAGCCGGCTTGCCGGACTTGGCGGCCTTGCCCGCCTGGTTTTCTTTGATGGCGGCGATCAGATCGCCCTTGCGCATCCCCGAGGTGCCTCTGATCCCGAGCTCCCCGGCGAGGGCGCGCAACTGCGGCAACAACATCCCAGTCAGCCCCGATCGTGCGACGTCGGTGTGTTCGCTCATCTTCGAAATCCCGGATTCACTTTCGCGGCCGCCCGAGGAACTTGGGTTGGAATCCACCCCGGGTGTCGCGAGCAGGTCCGTATCTGTCACGGAAATCCTTTCCTTCCCTCGAGTGCCTTCTGCTGAGTCGAGGGGTTCGTCCGCAGTCCGGGCACTGTGCCGGACTCGGTGTTGCCGTATCGCCTGCTCCGCCGGACCGGAGGCTTCGCCACCGGTGGTGAAAGGTGGGAGAGATCATTCCAGTTGCACAGCTGCGCAGTACCCCCATGGCCTGGAGGCTCGAGCCTGGAGCCTGCTGGAGCGATTGCCCTGATGAAGCACCGGCGTCTGATGCGCACGATGTACGGACACGCCCAGGATAGCTGGATTCGGTGAAACTCGGCAAGACGGACGCGCCGTCAGCTGACCCGAACCCCCTCGGCCAGACCGGGCTCGATCACGCGCAGTCCCTCGGCCTCGGCGAGATCCCTGAGTTCGGACGGAAAGTCGCTGGTCGGCAGGGCCAGGACGGTCGGTCCGGCACCCGAGACAGTGGCCGGGATGCCCGCGGCGCGCATCCGTTCGATCCACCGTGTGGTCACCGGCAGCGCGGGGGCGCGCTGGGCCTGGTGCAGGCGGTCCACCGTGGCGGGCATCAGCAGCTCGGGGCGCGAGGTGAGCGCGACGACGGCCAGCGCGGCGCGGCTGACATTGAAGGCGGCGTCGCCGTGCGGCACCGTCTCCGGCAGCAGGCCGCGGGTGTGCGCGGTCGAGGAACGCACCTCGGGGATCAGCACCACCGGGCGCAGCGAGGGATGCGGATCCAGCCGGACGGCCCGGTAGATCCGTCCGTGATCGGGCACGTCGGTGCCCGCCTCGCCCGAGGTCTCGGTCCAGGAAATGACGATGCCGCCGAGCACGCTGGCCGCGGCGTTGTCGGGATGCCCCTCGAACTCCGAGGCCAGCTGCACCAGCTGATCGGCGCCCGCGGCCAGATCCGGGTCGAGCCGGGCGGCCAGGCCGGAACCGGCGGCCAGGCCGCCGACCACCGCCGAGGCCGACGAGCCGAGACCGCGCGAATGCGGAATCACGTTGCGGCACACCACGTCGAGCCCGTCGGCCCACACGCCCGCGTGCTCGAGACCGCGTTCGATGGCCCGCACCACCAGGTGAGTGGGGCCCCATGGCACGTCGTCGGCGCCCTCGCCCTCGACCCGGATGGTCAGCCCGGAATCGGTGGTGCGCACCTCGATCTCGTCGTAGATGCCCAAAGCCATTCCGAGCGAATCGAATCCGGGCCCGAGG
>NZ_JARWRU010001106.1 GCF_029867845.1 Nocardia farcinica
CGGCTCGCCACGGTGGGGTTATTCCGGGGGCGCTGGGGGGTTCGGTACCCCCCCCGGCGCCCACGGCGACTGGGCCGCCGCCCCCCCCCCAACATACCCGCTCGACCACCTCGGCCGCGACCTGCGCGCGGTGCTCGACGCCCGCGCCCCGTCCGGGCCGGTGGTGCTGGCCGGGCATTCCATGGGCGGGATGACCGTGCTCACCTACGCCGCGCAGAACTCGCACGAGATCGGCACCAGGATCGTCGGCGTCGCGCTGCTGGCGACCGCGGCGAGCGGCATCGCCGACGCCGGTCTCGGCAGGCTGCTGCGCAATCCGGCGATCCCGCTGTTCCAGCGGGCGGTGCGGCGGGCGCCCGGCCTCATGCACCGCACGAAGGTGCTGGCCTGCACGCTGTTCGCGCCGGTGGTGCGGGCCGCGGAGTTCGGCGACCGCCGGGTGGGGCCGCAGGTACTCGCGCTGGCGAACGCCATGCACAACGAGACCTCCATCGTCACCATGGCCAGCTTCCTCAGCGCCTTCCGCACCTACGACCGCACCGACGCCCTGCCGCTGCTGGCGCGCGTCCCCACCGTGGTGCTGTGCGGCTCGGCCGACCTGATGACCCCGCCCTCGCACGCCCTGGAGATGGCCGCCGGGATCGACGGCTCCTCGCTGGTGATCCTCGAGGGCGCGGGTCACTCGGTGATCCTCGAACAACCCGCCGAGGTCGCCGAGGTGCTGGCCCGCCTGCTCGCCCGGGTCGGGCGGTCCCGCCTCGTGACGGCCTGACCAGAGCTGTTCCGAAATCGGGAACGTTCGAGGCCACGACTGTGCCGAGCGGTCGTGCCGATGGGGCGGGTGATCGATCACTCGCGCTGAGGGAGTCGGGCCGAGTTGTTCGGCGGCAACGGTTTTCGGACGATGGCCTACGATGCCGTGATGCACATCGCGCTGACCGTCCCTCACGACGAGAAACGGTTGCGCCGCACCCTGACCTTCGTCGTGGGGCGACAGGCGAACATCTCCCGCCTCATGGGCGGGATCTGCCTGTTCCTCGGCATCGTCCTGCTGCTGCTCGGCAGCCCGGTCGTGTGGGCGCCCTATGTCGTGTTCGGCGTGAGCCTGTTCCTGTTGTTCGGCACGGTGCCGCTGGCGGTCGCCCAGGCGCTGCGGTCCCAGGCCGCGGTCGTCAGGGAGGACCTGCGGCTGACCCTCGACGACGAGGCGATCACCCTGGTCACCTCGCGAAGCGAATCCCGCCTCGGCTGGGCCGGGGTCGACGCCGTGGAGGAGACGGCCGACACCTGGTATCTCATGCTCGGCAAGCTACAGGCGTTGTCGGTGCCGAAGGACCTGATGAGCGAGGCGGAGCGGACGGTGTTCGCGGACTTCGTGTCGCGGTGGCGGATGGAGCGGTCGGCGGGAGCGGCCGAGGGGTAGCGGCGCCTTGGCCGCACATGTCGACCGGACGGGCGATTCGTCGTAGCTTCGATGGGGTGACGGCTCCCACTGACCTCCCCACCACCGTCGGCGAACTGCGCGCGGCGGGCCACCGGCCGCGCGGGGTGAAGGCCGAGATCCGAGCGAACCTGCTGGCGAAGCTGAGCGCGGGACAGGATCCGTGGCCCGGCATCGTCGGCTACGAGCGGACCGTGCTGCCGCAGCTCGAGCGGGCACTGCTGGCCGGTCACGACGTCGTGCTGCTGGGCGAGCGCGGTCAGGGCAAGACCCGCCTGCTGCGCACCCTGCTCGGGCTGCTCGACGAGTGGACCCCGGTGATCGCGGGCGCCGAACTCGGCGAGCACCCGCTGGAACCCATCACGCCCGCCGGACGCAGGATGGCCGCCGAACTGGGGGACGAGCTGCCGGTGGCGTGGCGGCACCGCTCCGAGCGCTATGCCGAGAAACTGGCCACCCCCGACACCTCGGTGGGCGACCTGATCGGTGACGTCGACCCGGTGAAGGTGGCCGAGGGCCGCAGCCTCGGCGATCCCGAGACCATCCACTTCGGCCTGGTGCCGCGCGCCCATCGCGGCATCGTCGCGGTCAACGAGCTGCCCGACCTGGCCGAACGCATCCAGGTGGCGCTGCTGAACGTGATGGAGGAGCGCGACATCCAGGTCCGCGGCTACACGCTGCGCCTGCCGCTGGACGTGCTGCTGGTCGCCACCGCCAATCCCGAGGACTACACCAACCGCGGCCGCATCATCACCCCGCTCAAGGACCGTTTCGGCGCGGAGATCCGCACCCACTACCCGCTGGAGGTCTCCGCCGAGGTCGCGCTGGTGCGCCAGGAGGCCGACCTGGTGGCCGAGGTGGGGGAGCCGCTGATCGAGGTGCTCGCCCGGTTCGTGCGGCACCTGCGCCAGTCCCCGGCCATCGACCAGCGTTCCGGCGTGTCGGCCCGGTTCGCGGTGGCGGCGGCGGAGACCGTGGCGGCGGCCGCGCTGCGCCGGTCCGCGCTGACCGGGGAGAGCCCGGCCGTGGCCAGGCCGGTCGACCTCGAGTCGGTGGCGGCGGTGCTGCGCGGCAAGCTGGAGTTCGAGTCCGGCGAGGAGGGCCGCGAACAGGAACACCTCACCCACCTGCTGCGCCGCGCCTTCGCCGAGACCGCGCGCGATCGGATCGGCGGATTGAAGCTGCGCCCGCTGGTGGACGCCGTGGCCGCCGGTCATCCGGTGACCACCGGCGACCGGGTGCCCGGCGCGGACGTGCTCTCCGCGCTGCCCGAACTGCCGATCCTGCACGAGGTGGCGGCCCGGCTGGACGTCGAGCCCTCCGACCATCCGGCGCGCATCGCCGCCGCCGTCGAGTTCGCCCTCGAATCGCTGTTCCTCGCGCGCGAGATCGCCAAGGACTCCACCGAGTCCGACGCGGGCGCCACGGTCTACCGACGCTCATGACCGCCGCCGACCGCTACTCCTACGGCCCGTATCACGACGGGCCGGACCCGCTCGCCCCGCCGGTGGACCTGCGCGCGGCGTTGGACATGATCGGTGAGGAGGTGATGTCGGGCAGCTCGCCGCGCTCGGCGCTGGAGGAACTGCTGCGCCGAGGCACGAAGGGGATGCGTGGTCTGGAGGATCTGACCAGGCGGCTGTGGCAGCGCCGCGCCGCGATCACCCGCGACCACCGGCTCGACGGCACTCTGCGCCGGGTCAGGGAACTGCTGGACGAGGCGCTGGAAGCCGAACGCCGCGCCCTGTTCCCCGACCCCTCCGACGACGCCCGCTTCGCCGAGGCGCAGCTGGACGCCCTGCCGTCGAGCACGGCCGCGGCGGTCGGTGAACTCGCCGAATACGACTGGCGCTCGGAGACCGGCAGGCAGAACTACCGGCAGATCCGCGATCTGCTCGGCCGCGAACTGCTGGAATCGCGCTTCCAGAGCATGAAGC
>NZ_JARWRU010001107.1 GCF_029867845.1 Nocardia farcinica
CCTCGCGCCTTCCCCGGCCGCGAGGGGGTCGCGGTCGTCCGGGGTGGGGGTGTGCGCCACCCGGACGGCGGGCCCACCTGCCGGTTTCGGCGGGTGCTCCCGGGGCCGGTACGGTATCGGGCAGGGGTGGGACCCGGCAACTGGGTTGCCGGTCCGGGCGGTGTCATACTCCGGCCGCGTGTCCGAAGGGAGGAACGGGCGCCGGGGCCGAGATGGCGCGTGACGTCCGGGGCGGACCGTCCGTCGTGCCCTCCGTCGGAAACGGATACCCCTGCCTCTCGCTCCCGCACGCGCCGGTATTGTGATCTGCGTCACGGCCTGGCAACGGGCTGGAACGAGGGGACGATTAGACAACGATCGCCGACGGTGGTCGGGGGCAATGGCGCTGCGGTCGACTTCGGCCCGGAATGCGCCGGCGCAGGAGAACGGCCCAACTGGGCCATGACTGACGCGAGAGGTTGTGCAGCCGGATGGAAAGCGCTCGTCGGACTGCGGGTACACGGACTGCGGGCGGTCGCCGCCGGCGTTCCGGTGCGTCCCTACTTCCGCAGGTGCTGACGGCGGCGGTCGAGTCGGCTCCCGACGCGCAGGCGCTGCGGTTCAACCCCACCGGTGATCCGGCCGACCAGCGCGGGCTGACCTATCGCGAGCTCGACGAGCAGTCCTCGCGGCTGGCCCGCGAGCTGATCGCCCGCGGTCTCGGCCCCGGCGACTGCGTCGCCATGGGCATCGCCCGCTCGGTCGAGTCGGTGACCGCGCTGTGGGCGATCGCCAAGACCGGCGCCACCTATGTCCCGGTCGACCCGGCCTACCCGCCCGACCGCATCGCCCACATCCTGTCCGACTCCGGCGCCCGCGTCGTCCTGACGACCTCCGCCCACCGGGGCACCCTGGCCGCCGCCGGGGTCGACCCGGAGTGGATCGAACTCGACGATCCCGCGCAGCTGGCGCGCGTCGCCGCGCACCCGGCCCACCCGATCTCCTACGCCGACCGGGTCCGCCCGCTGACCGCCGACCATCCGGCCTGGATCATCTACACCTCCGGTTCCACCGGCAAGCCCAAGGGCGTGCAGGTCTCCCATCACGGCCTCGGGCCGACCGTCGCCGCGGGCGCGCGCATCGGCGTCGGCGTCGGCACCAGGATCACCCATCTGACCTCGCCCAGCTTCGACTTCTCCCTCATGGAGATGCTGTTCGCGTTCCCGCAGGGCGCCACGCTGGTCGTCGCCCCGCCGATGGTGTTCGGCGGCGTGGAGCTGGCCGAGCTGATCCGCCGCGAGCAGGTCGGCGTGCTGATGATGACCCCGGGCGCCCTGGAGTCGGTGGACCCGGCCGGCCTCGACTGCGTCCGCACGGTGGTCGTGGGCGGTGAGAAGGTCGGCGACGAGCTGGTGAAGCGCTGGCGCACCCCCGGCCGCGCCGTGCACAACGTCTACGGTCCCACCGAGACCACGATCATCGTCACCGGCATCGAGTTGCGCGAGGGCGAGTCGGTCACCATCGGCAACGCCTTCCCCGGCATCGGGTCCTATGTGCTCGACCCCCTGTTGCGCCCGGTGCCCGCGGGCGTGGTCGGCGAGCTGTACCTGTCCGGGCCCACGCTCGCGCACGGCTACCGCAACCGTCCCGATCTGACCGCCGAGCGTTTCGTCGCCAATCCGTTCGTGAGTCAGACCGAGGGCGCGGGCAGCAGGATGTACCGCACCGGCGACCTGGTGCGCCGCCGCGAGTCCGACGGCGCCTTCGAATACATGGGCCGCAGCGATTTCCAGGTCAAGATCCGCGGTCTGCGCATCGAACTCGGCGAGATCGACAGCGCGCTGCTGACGCACCCCGACATCGACTACGCGGCGACCCTCGGCGTCACGCTGCCCTCGGGTGCGACCACGCTGGTGGCCTACGTGCTCAGCCGGGTCGGGCGGGCGCTCGACACCACCGAGGTGGCCGAGTTCGTCGGCAAGAGCCTGCCCGCCTACATGGTGCCCTCCTCGATCATGGTGCTCGACGAGCTGCCGCTGAACGCGGTGGGCAAGCTGGACCGGGACGCGCTGCCCGCGCCGGTGTTCGCGGGCCGGGATTTCCGCGCCCCCTCGGATCGCTTCGAGCAGATCGTCGCCGACGTCTACGCCGCGCTGCTCATGCCCGATGCCGATCCCGGCGATCCCGGCGCCAGGGTCGGCGCCGACGACGACTTCTTCGCCCTCGGCGGCAACTCGCTGATGGCCACCCAGGCCGTGGCCCGCATCTCCGCCGAACTGGGCGCCCGCGTGCCGCTGCCGCTGCTGTTCGAGGCGCCCACCGTCTCCGAGCTGGCGGCGCGACTGCGCGAGCAGGCCGGTGCCGACACCGGGCTGCCGCTGCGTGCCCGGCCGCGCCCCGAGCACATCCCGCTGTCCTACGCCCAGCAGCGCATGTGGTTCCTCAACCGCTTCGACACCGACAGTGCGGTGAACAACATCCCGGTCGCGGTGCGGTTGTCCGGCGCGCTGGACGTGGCGGCGCTGCGCGCGGCGGTCGGCGATCTGGTCGCCCGCCACGAGGTGCTGCGCACGGTGTACCCGGAGGTCGACGGCGCGGGCACCCAGGTGGTGCTGCCGGTGGACGATCCGCGTGCGGTGCCCGCGCTGGACGTGGTGCCCGCGACCGAGGCGGATCTGGTCGATCAGGTGATCGCGCTGGCGAGCGAGGGCTTCGACGTGGTGCTCGCGCCGCCGATCCGGTTGCGGCTGTACGCGCTGGCCCCCGCCGAACACGTGCTGGTGTGCGTGGTGCACCACATCGCCGCCGACGGTTTCTCCATGGCCCCGCTGACCCGCGATCTGATGTCGGCCTACTCCGTGCGGGCCGAGGGCGGAGAGCCGGATCAGCCGCCGCTGCCGGTGCAGTACGCCGACTTCGCGTTGTGGCAGCGCGAGGTGCTCGGCCGTGAGGACGACCCGGAATCGCTGCTGGCTCAGCAGGTCTCGTTCTGGCGCGAGCAACTGGCCGGCTTGCCCGAGCAGCTCGACCTGCCGTCGGACCGTCCGCGTCCGCCGGTGATGTCGAACCGTTCGGCGGGTTACTCCTTCGCGCTGGACGCCGAATTGCACCGCGCCCTCAGCGATCTGGCCAAGCAGCACAATTCGACGCTGTTCTTCGTCGTGCACGCCGCGATGGCGGTGCTGCTGGCCCGGCTGTCGGGCACCTCCGACATCGCGGTGGGCACCCCGGTGGCCGGTCGCGGCGAGGAGGCCCTCGACGATCTGGTCGGCATGTTCGTCAACACCCTGGTGCTGCGCAGCCGGGTCAACCCCGACGAGAGCTTCGCCGAACTGCTCGCCGACGTCCGCGAGACCGACGTGGCCGCCTTCGCGCACGCCGACCTGCCCTTCGAGCGACTGGTGGAACTGCTCGACCCGGCCCGTTCGATGGCGCGGCACCCGCTGTTCCAGGTCATGCTGACCTTCCAGAACATGGCACACACCGAGCTGCGGCTGCCCGGCCTGACCGCCTCGGCGCTGGAGCTGGGCGCCCCGCCGGCCAAGTTCGATCTGGAACTGACCCTGGTGCCGCACGAGGTGGACGGCGTCCCGGCCGGGCTGGCCGCGACCTTCATCTACGCCACCGACCTGTTCGACGAGTCGACCATGGCCGGTTTCGCCGAGCGCCTGCGCCGCATCCTGACCGCCGTGGTCGCCGACCCGCAGCGCAGCGTCGGCGGCATCGAACTGCTGGAACGCTGGGAACAGCAGCGCATCCTGCGCGACTGGAACGACACCGCGCACCCGCTCGCCCCCGAACTGCTGCACGAGGCCTACCGGCGCGCGGTGGTCGAGCACGCCGACCGGGTGGCCGTGGCGTACGAGGGCGCCGAGCTGACCTACCGGGAGTTCGACGAGCGGGTCAACCGCCTGGCCCGGCTGCTGATCTCGCAGGGCGTCGGCCCGGAATCGCTGGTCGGCCTCGCCATCCGGCGCTCGCTGGACCTGGTGGTCGGCATGTACGCGATCGTGACCGCGGGCGGCGCGTATGTGCCGCTCGACCCGGATCACCCGGCCGAGCGCATCGCGCACATCCTCGACACCGCCGACCCGGTGTGCGTGCTGTCGACCACCGCCGACGCCGACGCGGTGCCGCCGGGCATCGACGTGCTGCACGTGGACACCGTCGACCTGTCCGGGGTGTCCGGCGCGCCCGTGGCGCCGCAGGAACTGCCGCGCCCACTGCGCCGCGACAACCCCGCCTACGTCATCTTCACCTCCGGCTCCACCGGACGGCCGAAGGGCGTGGCGATCTCGCACGGCGCCATCGACAACCAGACCTGCTGGATGCTCTCGGAGTACCCGATGGGTCCGGGGGATGTGTACCTGCAGAAGACGGCGACCACCTTCGACGTCTCGCTGTGGGGCTACTTCATGCCGCTGCGCACCGGCGCGAAGCTGGTGGTGGCCACCCACGACGGCCACCGCGATCCGGCCTACATCGCCGAAACCATCGCCGCCCAGCAGGTCACGGTCACCGACTTCGTGCCGTCCATGCTGACGGTCTTCGCCACCCACACCGCGCCCGGCTCGGTGCCGACGCTGCGCGATGTGTTCGTCATCGGCGAGGCGCTGCCGCCGGAGACCGTCGCCGAGGTGCGGGCGATGTCGGACGCGGCCGTGCACAACCTGTACGGCCCCACCGAGGCCGCCGTCTCGGTGACCTACTGGCCGGCGAGCGCGGCCGACACCAGCACCGTGCCGATCGGCAGGCCGCAGTGGAACACCCGCGTCTACGTGCTGGATTCGCGGCTGCGCGCGGTGCCCGCCGGGGTGATCGGCGAGCTGTACCTGGCCGGTGACCAGCTGGCCCGCGGCTATGTGGCCCGCCCCGACCTGACCGCCGACCGGTTCGTCGCCAACCCCTTCGAGCCGGGCAGGCGCATGTACCGCACCGGCGACCTCGTGGTCTGGCGTGACAACCCGCACCGGCTGGAATATCTGGGCCGCACCGACTTCCAGGTGAAGTTCCGCGGCCAGCGCATCGAGCTGGGCGAGATCGAGACCGCGCTGCTGGCCCATCCCGCGATCAGCCAGGCGGTCGCGCTGGTCGTGCCCACGGCCACCGGCGACCAGCTCGTCGGTTACGTCGTGCCGCGGCCGGGGGAGAGCGTCGAGGTCGACGACCTGCTCGAGACGGCGGCCAAGAGCCTGCCCGCGTACATGATCCCGGCCGCGATCGTGGTGCTCGACGCCTTCCCGCTCAACACCTCCGGCAAGCTCGACCGCAAGGCGCTGCCCGAACCGACCTTCCGGGCCAGGCAGTTCCGCGCGCCGAGCACCCCGATCGAAGAGTTGATCGCGGGCGTCTACGCCGAGCTGCTCGGCCTGGACCGGGTCGGCGCCGACGACGACTACTTCGCCCTCGGCGGCAACTCGCTGTTGGCCACCCGCGCGGTGGCCAGGCTGAACGAGACGCTGGAAGCCAGTGTGACCGTGCGCGACCTGTTCGAGGCGCCCACGGTGTCCGGGCTGGCCGCGCGCCTGGTGCCCGGCGCGGGCGGTGCGGTCCGGCCGCCGTTGACCAAGCGGCCTCGGCCCGAGCGGGTGCCGTTGTCGCTGGCCCAGCAGCGCATGTGGGTGCTCAACCAGCTCGACCCGGCCTCGGCCGCCTACAACCTGCCCTTCGCGATCCGGCTGTCCGGGGAACTCGACACCGACGCGCTGCGCCTCGCGGTCGAGGACGTGCTGGTGCGCCACGAGGCGTTGCGCACCCGCTTCCCGGTGACCGCGCCGGGCGAGCAGCCCTATCAGCAGGTGCTGCCGGTCGCCGAGGTGCTGCCGCACGGTCTGGAGGTGGAGACCCCGGCCGACCCGGCGGGCCGCATCGGCGAACTGCTCGCCGCGGGCTTCGACGTCACCGAGGCCGCGCCGCTGCGCATCCGGCTGCTCGCGGCCGGGCCGCGCGAGCACGTGCTGGTGCTGGTGGTGCACCACATCTGCGCCGACGGCGTCTCGCTGGCCCCGCTGGCCCGTGACCTGGTCACCGCCTATCTGTCGCGCAGCGGCGGGGAGGCGCCGGGCTGGGCGCCGCTGCCGGTGCAGTACGCCGACTTCGCGCTCTGGCAGCGCGAGGTGGTCGGTTCCGAGGACGATCCGCAGTCGCCCGCCGGGCGGCAGCTGGCCTACTGGCGCGAGCAGCTGGCCGGGCTGACCGGCGCGCTGGATCTGCCGCTCGACCACCCGCGCCCGCCGGTGCCCTCCGAGCGCGGCGCGATCGTCGGCCTCGAGGTCGAGCCGGATGTGCACGCCGGCCTGGTCCGGCTGGCCCACGAGCACCGGGCCTCGCTGTTCATGGTCGTACACGCCGCGCTGGCGGTGCTGCTGGCCCGCATGTCGGGCAGCTCGGACATCGCGGTTGGCACCCCGATCGCCGGGCGCGGCGAACGCGCGCTCGACGACCTGGTCGGCATGTTCGTCAACACCCTGACCCTGCGCACCGAGGTCGATCGCGGCGAGGGCTTCGCCGAGCTGCTCGACCGCGCCAGGGAGACCGACCTGGCCGCCTTCGCGCACGCCGACATCCCCTACGAGCGGGTGGCCGAGGAGGTGCAGCAGGCCAACAACGATCAGGGCCCGCTGTTCCAGGTCGCCATCGCCTTCGAGGACTACGCCCCGCCGAGCGCGCAACTGCCTGGCCTGGCGGTCTCGCTGCTGGACTCCGACGCGATCAGCGCCAAGTTCGATCTGCAACTGGTGGCGCAGCCGCGGTTGAACGACGACGGCACCCCCGGCCCGCTCAGGGTCTCGTTCACCTACGCCACCGATCTGTTCGACGAGGCGACCATCGCCGCTCTGACGCGGCGCTTCGAACGCATCCTGCGCGCGGTGCACGCCGACGCCGACGCGATCGTGGGCGACATCGACATCCTGGAGCCGGAGGAGCGCGGCCTCATCGCCGACACCACCCGCGACCAGGGCCGGGCCGCCGAGGCCGAGGACGACGACGAGGTGGTCACCACCGGCGGCACCGAGCTGCCGCAGCTGCTGACCGCCGTCGTGGAGGACGATCCCGACGCCCCCGCGCTCGCGGGCGGCGAGACCGAGATCAGCTACCGCGAGCTGGACGCGGAATCCTCGCGCCTGGCCAGGGTGCTCATCGCCCGGGGCATCGGGCCCGACAGCACGGTCGCGCTGGCGGCGGAACGCGGCGCGGAGTTCGCGGTGGCGGTCTGGGCGGTGCTCAAGACCGGCGCCGCGCTGGCCCCGGTCACCCCGGCGCGGCCCGAGCCCGCCGACGGCCCGCCCGCCGATCTCGGTCTCGTGGTGGGCGCGCACGAGGCGTTCACCGGCGAGCAGTGGCTGCGGCTGGACAGCCCGCAGGCGCAGGCGCAGATCGCCGCCGAGTCGAGCAGGCCGGTCACCTACGCCCACCGGGTGCGGGTGCTGCGCGGCGAGCATGCCGCCCTCGTCCCGGCCACCGGCGAGACCGTCTCCTACGACGAGCTGGCCGCCGCGAGCGACCGTCTGCAGGCCCGAACCAAGCTGACCTACGAGTCGCGCACCTTCCGGTTCGGCCCCGCCACCACGGCGGCGGCGTTCGTCGAGGTCGTCGCGGCGGGTGCGGCGGGTGCGACGCTGGCGTTGCCCGCGTTCGACGCCGAGGGCGGTGTGTCCGCCGCGGCCGCCGGCCCGGTCGAGCGCGGCGAGGCGCTGGCCGAGGAGTGGGTCACCCACCTGCTGACCGACCGCGCGGGCGCGGCGGCGATCGACCTGGCCGCGGTGGCCGACCTGCAGGCGGTGGTGCTCGACGACGGCGGACAGCTGGGCGACGGGATCGAGGCCGAGGTGTTCGCGGTGTCCGATTTCCTGCGGTCCGCGCACCGGAGTGACTGATCTCACCTTCGGGCCTGCCGCCGGACAGCACGCGTTCACCTGCCTGAACCATGAGGGTGGGAAGATGTGACGCCCGCCCGCGCCTGCTCGGTGTAGCGCGACCTGGTCACGAAACGACAACTTCGTCGTGACAGGCTCGTCGTGACAGGCTAGGCGGCGGCGTACAGCACATCGGGCGGTGACAGGCCGACGCGGCATCGCTCGCTGTGACGAGTAACAGGGCAGGCGTCGGACGCGCGGCAGAAGTGGGTAGGTAGTTCTCGAATGGTGGATCGGTTGGTTTGCTGGCGGACGCTCTCGCGGGTCTCGACGCCGGGAGCGCAGGCGTGACCCGGGCTGCTCGCGTACGGCCCGCCCGTACCCGCCGTCCCCGCCTGACCGCCCTGCCGCAGCTGATGGCCAAGGCCGTGGAGGCCAATCCGAGCGGCGTCGCGGTGTTGTGCGCCGACGCCACCGACACGCTCGGCTCGCTCACCTACGCCGAACTCGACGAGCGTTCCACCCGGCTGGCGCGCGCGCTGATCGCCCGTGGCATCGGCCCGGAGGATCTGGTCGCCCTCGGCATCCCGCGTTCGGTGGAGTCGGTGCTTGCGTGCTGGGCGGTGGCCAAGACCGGCGCCGGGTTCGTGCCCGTCGACCCGAACTATCCCGCCGACCGGGTGGCGCACATGCTGTCGGACTCCGGCGCGGTGGTCGGCATCACCGTCGCCGAGGTGCGCGGCGAACTGCCGGGCGAGGTCGAGTGGTTGGTGCTCGACGACCCGGCCACCGAGTCGCTGCTGGCGGCGCAGTCCACCGAGGCGATCACCAACGACGACCGGGTGCGCCAGGTGCGCGCCGAGAATCCCGCCTACGTCATCTACACCTCCGGGTCCACCGGCATGCCCAAGGGCGTCGTGGTCACCCAGGCCGGTCTGGCGAGCTTCTGTGACGAGCAGCGCGAGCGGTACCGGGTCACCGAGACCTCGCGCACCCTGCACTTCGCCTCGCCCTCCTTCGACGCCTCGGTGCTGGAACTGCTGCTGGCCGTCGGTGGCGCGGCCACCATGGTCGTGGTCGCTCCGACCGTGTACGGCGGTGCGGAACTGGCGGCGCTGCTGCGGCGCACCGAGGTCACCCACGCCTTCATCACCCCGGCCGCGCTGGCCTCCGTCGACCCGGCGGGGCTGGACGCGTTGCGCGTGGTGGTCGCGGGCGGCGAGGCGGTCCCGCCGGAGCTGGTACGGCGCTGGGCGATTCCGCTGGCGAACGGCCGGGTGCGGGAGTTCTACAACGGGTACGGCCCCACCGAGACCACCATCATGACCAACATCAGCGACCCGCTCGGCGCGGGACAGCTGGTGACCATCGGCGCGCCGATCCGCAATGTGACCGCCTACGTGCTCGATTCCCGCCTGCGCCTGGTGCCGACCGGCGTCACCGGCGAGCTGTATCTGGCGGGCGCGCAGCTGGCGCGCGGCTACGGCAACCGGCCGGGGCTGAGCGCGGGCCGGTTCGTGGCCAATCCCTTCGCCGACAACGGCGCCCGCATGTACCGCACCGGCGATCTGGTGCGCCGCCTGGCCACCGGTGAGCTGGAGTATCTGGGCCGCAACGACTTCCAGGTCAAGATCCGCGGCTTCCGCATCGAGCTCGGCGAGATCGACGCGGTGCTGGCCGCGCACGAGCTGGTCGACTTCGCGGTGACCGTCGGCCACCAGCTCGACAACGGCAGCACGATCCTGGCCGCCTACGTGCACGCCGCCGACGGTGCGGCCGTCGAGCAGTCCCGTCTGGTCGACGAGCTCACCGCGCTGGCCGAGCAGCACCTGCCCGCGCACATGGTGCCCACCTCCATCACCGTGCTCGACACCATCCCGCTGACCCCGGTCGGCAAGCTCGACCGGCGCGCGCTGCCCGCCCCCCCCCAGCACACCAGGGAGTTCCGTGCCCCCAGCGGCCGGTTCGAGGAACTGGTCGCGCAAATCTTCGACGATCTGGTGGGCGACGGCTCGCCGATCGGCGCGGCCGACGACTTCTTCGAACTCGGCGGCAACTCGCTGATCGCCACCCAGGTCGCGGCCCGTCTCGGCGCGGCGCTGGAGACCAAGGTGCCCACCCGTCTGGTGTTCGAGCACTCCTCGGTGTCCAAGCTGGCCGAGCGGCTGGCCGAGCTGTCCGGCTCCGGCGCAGGCGGCGCCCGCGAGGAACTGCGCGCCGGGCCGAGGCCGGAACGCGTCCCGCTGTCGCTGGCGCAGCAGCGCATGTGGTTCCTCAACCGCTTCGATCCCGAGTCGGCGGCCTACAACATCCCGATCGCCATCCGGCTGTCCGGGGCCCTGGACACCGCCGCGCTCACCGCGGCCTTCGACGATCTGATCGCCCGCCACGAGGTGCTGCGCACCGTCTACCCGGAGACCGCCGAGGGCCCGGTGCAGCAGATCCTGCCGCCGGGGGAGCGCACCCCGCGGCTGGAGCTGCGCGAGGTCGCGCCCGAGCGGGTCCGCGAGGCGGTCGGCGAGCTGCTGGCCGCCGGCTTCGACGTGACCGCCGAGGTGCCGCTGCGCGCGGTGCTGTTCCGGGTCACCGGGCCGGGGGAGACGTCCCCGGACGGGACAGCGGCGGCGCGGGAGTACGTGCTGGCGCTGGCCGTGCACCACATCGCCGGTGACGGCTCCTCCGGCGGCCCGCTGACCAGGGACCTGATGACGGCCTACGCCGCGCGGACGGCCGGGCGCGCGCCGGAGTGGACGCCGCTGCCGGTGCTGTACGCCGACTACAGCATCTGGCAGCGCCGGGTGCTCGGCAGCGAGGACGACCCGGGGTCGCTGGCCGCCGCCCAGATCGGTTACTGGACGCGGGAACTGGCAGGCCTGCCCGACCAGCTCGACCTGCCCGCCGACCGGCCGCGTCCGGCGGTGCAGTCCTTCGACGGCGGTGTGGTCGACATCCGCGTGGACGCCCAGCTGCACCGGGCGCTGTCCGAGCTGGCCCGCGCCGAGGGCGCCACCCTGTTCATGGTGGTGCACGCCGCGCTGGCGGTGCTGCTGTCGCGGTTGTCCGGCGCCGACGACATCGCCGTTGGCACCCCGATCGCCGGCCGTGGCGAGGCCGCGCTGGACGACCTGATCGGCATGTTCGTCAACACCCTGGTCTTCCGCAGTCGCGTGGACCCGGGCGAGTCGTTCACCGGGCTGCTCGCCCGCCAGCGCGAGACCGACCTACAGGCCTTCGCCAACGCCGACGTGCCGTTCGAGCGGCTGGTGGAGGTGCTCAACCCGGTGCGTTCCACCGCGCGCCACCCCCTGTTCCAGGTGGGCTTCTCCTTCCAGAACCTGGCCGAGGCCACCCTGGAGCTGCCCGGCCTGACCGTGGCCGGCCTGGACGTGGACACCCACGTCTCCCAGTTCGACCTGCACTGGATCATCGGCGACAGTTACGACGGCGAGGGCGCTCCGGCGGGCCTCGGCGGCGCGCTGACCTACGCCACCGCGTTGTTCGACCGCGGGACCGCCGAGGTCTTCGTCGACCGGTTCGTGCGCCTGCTGCGCGAGATCGTCGCCGCCCCGGCCACCCCGGTCGGCGACATCGACCTGCTCGATCCCGCCGAGCGCGAGCGCATCCTGGTGCGCGCCAACACCACCGGTCACCCGTTGCGGCCGGGCACCCTGGCCGAACTGCTCGACACCGCGGTCGCCTCGGCCTCCTCGCACGCGGTGGCACTGGTGGCCGACGACGGCGCCCGGGTGTCCTGGTCCGAACTCGACGCCCGCGTCAACCGGCTGGCCCGCCAGCTCATCGCGCGCGGCGTCGGCCCGGAGACCAGGGTGGCGCTGGCCATGCGGCGCGGGGTGAACCTGGTGGTCGCCATGTACGCGGTGACCCGCGCGGGCGGCGCGTACGTGCCGGTCGACCCGGACCAGGCCGCCGACCGCACCGGCTACATCCTGCTCACCGCCGCCCCCGTCCTCGTGCTCACCGACGAGGCCACCGACTTCGGCTCCGCCACGGTGCTGCGGGTGGACGGCCCGGCGCTGAGCGCGGGCTCGGCCGATCCGATCACCGACGCCGACCGGATCGCCCCGTTGCGCCCGGAGAACACCGCCTACGTCATCTTCACCTCCGGGTCCACCGGCCGTCCCAAGGGCGTGGCCGTGCCGCACGCCGCGGTGGTCAACCAGTTGCGCTGGAAGGCGGCCGAATTCGGGCTGGCCGCCGACGACGCGGTGCTGCTGAAGACGGCGGCGACCTTCGACCTGTCGGTCTGGGAGTTCTGGTCGGCGGCGGTCTGCGGCGGCAGGCTGGTCGTCGCGAGCCCCGACGGCCATCGTGACCCGGCCTACCTGAACCAGTTGATGGACCGCGAGGGCGTGACCACCCTGCACGTGGTGCCCTCCATGCTGGAGGCGCTGCTCGCCGTCTCCGGCGGCGCGCTGCCCGCCTCCCTGCGCCGCGTCCTCGCCATCGGCGAGGCGCTGCCCGCCGCCACCGCACAGCGCACGCTGGCCGCCGGGGTGGCGCTGTTCAACCTCTACGGTCCCACCGAGGCCGCGGTGTCGATCACCAATCACGCGGTGACGCCGGACGATCAGGTGTCGGTGCCGATCGGCGCACCGGAGTGGAACAGCCGGGTCTACGTGCTCGACGCGCGGCTGCGGCCGGTGCCGGTCGGCGTGCCCGGCGAGTTGTACCTGGCGGGCGACCAGCTGGCGCGCGGCTACTTCGGCCGCCCCGACCTCACCTCGGACCGGTTCGTGGCCAACCCCTTCGAGCCGGGCGCGCGCATGTACCGCACCGGCGACGTGGTGGCCTGGAACGCCGCGGGCGAGCTGGACTACCGTGGCCGCACCGACTTCCAGGTGAAGGTGCGCGGTTTCCGCATCGAGCTCGGCGAGATCGAGGCCGCCCTGCTGGCCCGGCCCGGTATCGCGGCCGCGGCGGTGGCCGCCAAGTCCGATCCGCACACCGGCGACCTGCTGGTCGGCTACCTGGTGCCCGCCGACCAGGGCGCCGAGCCCGATGTGGCGGCGATCGGCGCGGCGCTGGCCGCCCGCCTGCCCTCCTACATGATCCCCGGTGCGTGGGTGGTGTTGCCCGAGCTGCCGCGCAATGTCAACGGCAA
This sequence comes from Nocardia farcinica, assembly GCF_029867845.1. GTDB lineage: Bacteria > Actinomycetota > Actinomycetes > Mycobacteriales > Mycobacteriaceae > Nocardia > Nocardia farcinica_A. Next base: position 12,958 of record NZ_JARWRU010001107.1, read on the forward strand.
GCTGGACCGCAAGGCCCTGCCCGACCCGGTCTTCCAGGCCCGCGAGTTCCGCGCGCCGACCACCGCGATCGAGGAGATGGTGGCGGGGGTGTTCGCCGACCTGCTCGGCGCGCCCCGGGTCGGCGCGGACGACGATTTCTTCGCCCTCGGCGGCAACTCGCTGATCGCCACTCAGGCCGCCGCCCGGCTCGGCGCGGCGCTGGACGCCGAGGTGCCGGTGCGGCTGCTGTTCGAGGCCTCCACCGTGGCCGCGCTCGCGGTGCGGGTGGAAGGCCTCGCCGGTGCGGGCGGGCGGCCCGCGCTGACCCCGCGCCCGCGCCCTGAGCGCATCCCGCTCTCGCCCGCCCAGCAGCGCATGTGGCTGCTCAACGGCATGGGCGCGAGCAGCGCCGTCTACAACATCCCGGCCGCGGTGCGGCTGTCCGGCGAGCTGTCGGTGCCCGCGCTGCGCGAGGCCATGGCCGACGTGCTGGCCCGCCACGAGGTGCTGCGCACCGTCTACCCGGCGCACGAGGGCGTGGCCCACCAGGTGGTGCTGCCCGCCGACCGGGTGGCGCCCGCGCTCACCGCGCAGGTGGTGCCCGCCGCTGAGGTGCCCGATCGGATCGTGCGCGCGGTGAGCGCGGGCTTCGACGTGACCGCCGAGGTCCCGGTGCGCGTCGAGCTGTTGCGGGTCGCCGAGGAACCCGGCGAGCACGTGCTGATCCTGGTGGTGCACCACATCAGCGCCGACGGCTGGTCGATGGCCCCGTTCACCCGCGACCTGATGATCGCCTACGCCGCGCGCGCGGCGGGCGCCGCGCCCGCCTGGCAGCCGCTGCCGGTGCAGTACGCCGACTACGCGCTGTGGCAGCGCGAACTGCTCGGCGACGAACAGGACCCGCAGTCGGTGGCCGCGCGCCAGCTCGCCTACTGGCGCGAGGCGCTGGCCGGCCTGCCCGACGCCCTCGATCTGCCGTTCGACCGGCCGCGTCCGGCGGTGCAGCAGACCGCGGCGCGTTCGGTGCCGCTGCGCGTCGACGCGGCCACCCACCGGGCCCTGCTCGCGGTGGCTCGCGAACGCAACGCCTCCCTGTTCATGGCGGTGCACACCGCGCTGGCGGTGCTGCTCGCCCGCTGGTCGCGCTCGGGCGACATCGCCATCGGCTCGCCCATCGCGGGCCGAGGCGACGCCGCCCTCGACGACCTGATCGGCATGTTCGTCAACACGCTGGTCTTCCGCAGCCGCGTCGACACCGGCAGGTCCTTCGCCGAGTTGCTGAGCAGTCAGCGCGAGACCGACCTGGCCGCCTTCGCACACGCCGACGTGCCGTTCGAGCACCTGGTGGAGGTGCTCAACCCGGTGCGCTCCACCGCGCGGCACCCGGTCTTCCAGATCATGCTGGCCTTCCAGAACCAGGCCCGCGCCGGACTGGAACTGCCCGGCCTCTCGGTCTCGGCGATGGAGTTCGACGCCGAGCAGACCGAATACGACCTGCAGCTCATGCTCGGCGACGGCTACGACGAGCACGGTGAGCCGACCGGCATCGAGGGCCGGATCCTGTTCCCGGTCAGCCTGTTCGACGAGCCGACGGTGGCGACGCTGGCGCGCCGGTTCGAGCGCCTGCTGGCCGAACTGGCGAGCGAACCGGTGGTGCCGGTCGGGGATCTGGACTGGCTGACCGAGGACGAACGCGCCGAGGTGGTCGAGTTGCGCAACGCCACCGGCCACCAGCTCGACCCCGAGGCCACCCTGGTCTCGCTGTGCGCGCTCGGCTCGCGCATCGACCCGCGCGCCACCGCGATCGTGGACGGCGCGCTCACCGACCGGCGCACCGAGATCAGCTACGCCGACTTCGACGCGCGGGTGCATCGCCTGGCCAGGCACCTGATCTCGCTCGGCGTCGGCCCGGAGAGCCCTGTGGTGGTGGCGCTGCACCGCGGGGTCGGGTTGCTGGTGGCCATCCACGCGGTGCTGCGGGCGGGCGGCGCCTACGTCCCGATCGATCCCGAGCATCCCGAGGACCGCATCGCCTACGTCCTCGACCTGTCCGAGCCCGCCTGCGTGCTCACCGACGCGGCGGCGGGCGTGCGCACCGAGCGCGCGCCGGTGATCCGTCTCCCCGAGCTGGATCTTTACGGTTACTCCGCCGCGCCCGTCACCGCCGCCCCGCGGATCGCCCCCCGG
>NZ_JARWRU010001108.1 GCF_029867845.1 Nocardia farcinica
CTGCCCGCCGACCCGGAGGTCTCCGATCTCCTGCGCTGCCTGGTGGTCCCCGTCACCGACCTCCTGGCCACGCTGCCCGCCCCCACCTGGTGGGCCCGCCTCATCCGCCAGCTGCGCACCACCCCCTCCACCGCCACCCTCACCAGCGACATCATCACCAGTGACCCGGTCGCCGCCGAACTCGTCGACAGCTTGCTCGGCAAGCTCGGCGACCTTCCCCCGAACGTCCTCGCCGGCCGCACCGCCCTGCTCGGCCGCATGATCATCGACGTCTGCGCCGAATACGAGGCCAAGGTCCATGCCGGCACCGAACAACCCCAGTGGACCGCCCTCGGCCACTTCCTCACCGACGCATGCGCGGGCATGCTCACCGCCCCGGTCACCCACCCCGACCAGACCGGCTTCGCCTGACCCGCGAACGGCCCGCGCGGACAGGCGAACTCACCAGGCCAGGACGCCGTTCTCGTCGCGCAGGGTGCCCGTAGGGCCGTCCGGGCCGATGGTCGCGAGCCGGACCACGACGGCGGCGCTCTCTCGTGGTGAGCGGCCGCCGGGGATGGCGGCGGTCATGTCGGTGGCGGTGTAGCCGGGCTCGACCGCGTTGAACCTGATGTCCGGGTTGGCCTTGGCGTACTGGAGGGTGAGCATGGTGGCCGCGGCCTTGGAGGCGGCGTAGAGGGTGGCGTTCAGATGGTATTCCGGCCGGTCGGGGTTGGTGACCGCCCAGAACGAGCCCGCGCTGCTGGAGACGGTCACGACCACCGGGTTCGCCGCCGCGCGCAACAACGGCAGCGCCGCCTCGGTGACGCGGACGACGCCGACGGCGTTGGTGTCGAAGACCCGCAGCGCGGTCGGCCCGTCGACGGTGTCCGTGTCGAGGATGCCCGCGTTGTTGATCAGCACGTCGAGCCTGCCCTCGGCCGCGCCGACGGTCGCGAGCGCGGCGGTGACGGAGGCGTCGTCGGTGACATCGAGCGGGACGAAGCGGGCGTCGATCGCGGCGGCGGCCTGCTCGCCGCGCTCGCGGTCGCGGGCGCCGAGATAGACGATGTGGCCCTGTTCCCGGAGTTGCCGCGCGGTCTCGAACCCGATGCCCTTGTTCGCGCCGGTGATGAGTACGACAGCCATCTGCTGCTCCCTTGTCTGCTCGCGTTGCGTCTCAGCGAGATCGTCTTCTGAAATATGTGGCCCGAACGGGTCGTTGACGACGCTATGACCAGCGCGACGTGCCGGACAGAGCCCTCTCGAGCCAGGGGTGTGCCAGGACCCCCTCTCCCCTGCGCCGCCCGCGCGGCCGAGACGAACCCGCTCGGCGCCTTCCTGCGAGCCCGGCGCGAACTGGTCACGCCGCGGCAGGCGGGCATCCCCGAGGCAGGCGTGCGCCGGGTGCCCGGCCTGCGGCGGGAGGAGGTGGCCATGCTCGCCGGGATCAGCGCCGACTACTACCTGCGCCTGGAACGCGGCCGTGACCGCAATCCCTCCGTCCAGGTGCTGGACGCCCTCGCCCGGGTGCTTCGACTCGACGACGACCACATCGCCCACCTGCGTTCCCTGGTCGCCGACCCGCCGCGCCGGCGCGTGCCCGCCGAGCCGACGCCGCCGCCCGGCGTGCTGAAGCTGCTGGACGCCCTGCCTCAGCCCGCGTTCGTCGAGACCAGGTTCTTCGACATCGTCGCCTCGAATGTGCCCGCCCGGGCGCTCTCGCCCCGGCTCGTCCCCGGCGGCAACCAGCTGCGAGCGCTGTTCCTCGATCCGGCCGAGCAGGCGTTGCTGCCCGACTGGGAGAGCGCGGCCGAATGCCTGGTCGCCAATCTGCGGCAGGCCGCGGGCAGCGACACCGATCATCCCCGTTTCGTCGAGCTCGTCGCCGAACTGACCGTCGCGAGTCCGCTGTTCGGCTCGCTGTGGGCCCGCCACGAGGTGCGCGGCCAGCGCGGCGGAGCGCTGCGGTTCGACCACCCTCGGGTCGGCGAGATGACGCTCAACCGGGAGCGTTTCGGGGTCGACGGCGCCGATCTGATGCTCGTGGTCCACCACCCGGACGCGGGCTCCCGCGATGCCGAGAAGCTGGCCCTGCTCGTGGCCGCCGAGCTGCCCGTCCGCGGACAGGGCTGAGACCGACTCGCGCCGGAGGGCAGGCGGCGGGGCTCGGGCAGACTGGGCGGATGGCAAGCACCGCTGCGTACCGCCCCACCCCGGCCGACCTGGCCGCCGCGGCGGGCGCCACCATCCCCGACCTGCTCGCCCCCGACCTGCGCGTGCTGTTCTGCGGCATCAACCCCGGCCTGTGGTCAGGGGCGACCGGCCACCACTTCGCCCGGCCGGGAAATCGGTTCTGGCCCGCCCTGTTCCGCTCCGGCTTCACCCCACGCCGATTCCGCCCCGACGAACAGCGGGAACTGCTGGCGCTGGGACTGGGCATCACGAACGTCGCCGCGCGCACCACGGCCAAGGCCGACCAGCTCACCAGGGAAGAACTGCGCGAGGGCGGCCGCGCCCTGGTCGAACGCGTGCGGCGCCACCGGCCGCGCGTGCTGGCCGTGCTCGGCATCGGCGCCTACCGCACCGCGTTCGGCAGGCCGAAGACCACGATCGGGCCGCAGCAGGACCGCATCGGCGACACCGCCGTGTGGGTGCTGCCCAATCCGAGCGGCCTCAACGCCCACTACACCCTCGACGCGCTGGCCGAGGAGTTCCGCGCGCTCAGGGCGGCGACGCGCTAGCCTGCCCGGCTGTTTCCGGGGTGGGGGACGGGGTACCGCCGGAGCGCAGGCAGAGGCGGACAAGGGCCGTCACGGCGGCCCGGGAAGGAACACGATGGCGACGACCGATGCCGACCGGCTGCGTCAAGCGCTCTCCGGTCTCCATTTCCCGGCGGACAAGGAGGTCCTGGTCCAGTACGCGATCGACAACGGGACCGATCGCGACACCATACGGGCCCTGAAGGCGATGCCCCCGGCCGAGTACGCCAATCTCGCCGAGGTCAAGCAGTCTGTCTCGCTGGACGACGGCCGGTCGCCCGCCGAACGCGCGGCGTTGCATCGCGAGCGGACGCACCCCAATGTCACCGACCGCGAACGGCCGGTGCGCCCGGTGAATCCCATCGTGGAAGAACTCGGAGTCAACCGCGGCAGCTGAAGGCGCGTGGGGTGACAGCACCGGCCGTCACAGCATGTCCTCCGGTGTGGCGAACAGGGCGGCGAGCGCCCGCTGGTCCAGCTTGCCGCGTGCCGTGCGCGGCAGGCATGCCAGGTGCAGGATGCGCACCGGAATGCTGGGGGCGGGCAGCACCCGGCGCAGGTGGGCTCTGATCTCGGCGAGGCTCGGCGCGGAATCGCCGACCACGGCCGCCACCGGAACCTGCCCCATGCGCGCGTCGGGCAGGCCGATGCAGGCGGCGTCTGTGATTCAGGGCAGATAGGTCAACGCGGAGGCTACGGCGGCCGGTTCGACATTGAGGCCGCCGCGGATGAGCGTGTCACTCGCCCGGCCGAGCAGGATCAGGCGACGGCCGTCGAGCCTGCCGCGGTCGCCGACGGTGGTCCAGCCGCCGACCGGGCCACCGGTGACGCCGTCCTCGGTGAGATAGCCGGAGAACAGCATGTCGCTGCGCACGTGGACCAGCCCGTCGCGGATCTCGACCTCGACGCCGTCGAACAGCTCACCCGCGCTGCGGTCGTCGTCGACGCCGAGGTCACGGTCGTAGGAGACGAAACTGAGTTCGGAGGCGCCGTAGAAATGCATGAGGGAGGCCCGCGGCAGTACCCGGCGCAGCGCCTCGCGGCCGGAGCGCGGCCAGCGCGCGGCCGAGGACAGCACCTCGCGCACGCGCGGCCACGGGCCCGTGCCCGCGCGCACCACATCCCAGGCGATGGCGGGGACGCAGTACAGGTGGGTGGTGTGCTCGTTCAGCGAGTGCTCGACGCCGCGCAGATCGGCGGTGGCGCCCCTGGTCAGGGTGTGCAGCGCGCCGTAGAGGAAGTGGGTGTGGTCGAGGACGCCGGGGACGGCGACGCGATCGCCCTCGGCGATGCCGAAGGTGCGATCGGAGCGGTCCAGGGTGGCCGCCCAGGATCGTTGGTCGCGCACGAACAGTTTGGGTTCGCCGGTGCTGCCGGAGGTGACGCCGACGAGCAGCTCGTCGCCCGGCCCTGCGGTGCGGTGCGGGCCGTCGGCCTCGAGGTCGGCGGCGGTGACGGCGGTGTCGCAGCCGAGCCTGCGCAGCCGCTGGTGCTGCCGGGCGGCGGCCACCACGACGGACGGGCGCGCCAGGTCGAGCACGCGGCGCAGTTGTGCGGCGGTGAGGTGCCGGTGCAGCAGCACCACGCTGACCCCAGCCCGCATGGCGGCGGTGACCACGACCAGGGACTCGACATCGGAGGTCGGCAGCACGGCGATCCGCCGCATGCCGTCCAGTCCCGCGGCGGTGCGCCCGGTGCGGGACCAGAAGTCGCGGTAGTCGATGCGCTCCCCCGCGCCGATGACGGCGAGCGCCTCGGGGGTACGGGCGACCCGGTGGGCGATGCGGTCGGTCAGGAGCGCGCCCGCCCCCGCACCGGCCCGCTCGGTCACCACCCCGTGCTCAGTCATCGTCCGCCCCGCGAGCCGCCAGCGCCTCCCCCATGGCGTCGGCCGTGCGCAGCGCCCGCACCAGCGCGGGCGTGACCAGGGCGGTCATCGACCACTCCAGCCCGCGCGCCCGCCTGGCCTCGGCGACCTCGTGCACGATCGAGGTCAGCAGCGGCACGCAGCGGATGGCCAGCGCGAGCAGCAGGCCGATCCGGTCGGGGTCGACGCCGAAGCGACGCAGCGGTCCGAGACCGCGGGTGACGGCGTCGAGCATGTCGGTGACCCGGGTGGTGAGGGTGACCAGGGCGGCCAGCGCGACCGAGATCAGCAGCACCCCGCACACCACAACCGCCCTGGCGGGTGAGGTGAGCAGCACCTGGAAGACGGCGATGATCGCCAGCATCCACACCACCGGCCGCAGCTGGGCCAGCGCCACCCGCCAGCCGATCCCGGCGACGGCGAACAGGGCGGCGACCACGGCCACCGCGACGGCCACGGCCACGGGTCGGCGCACGATGACCGTCACGACCGCGATGGCGGCGAACAACAGCACCAGCTTCACCCCGGCGGGCAACCGGTGCAGCGGCGAGTTCCCCGGCTGGTAGAGCCCGATCATCCGACCAGCTGCCGGTAGGCGGGCACGGCGTCGGCGGGTGTGCCGTCGAAGGCGACCCGACCCTCGTCGATGACGACGACACGGTCGAAGGTGTCGAGCAGCGCCAGCTGGTGGGTCACCACGACGACCTGCTGGTCGACCGCGTCGAGGGCGCGGGTGACGGTGCGGGCGTTGCGCAGGTCCAGCAGCGTGGTCGGCTCGTCGGCGACGATCACCGACGGCCTGCGGATGAGCACCGCGCCCAGCGCCAGCAGCTGCTTCTGCCCACCCGAGAGCAGGTGGGCCGGATGGTCGCCGTGCTCCTGTAGCCCGAAACGCTCGAGCATCTCCTGGACCCGCGCGGCGATCTGCGCTTTGTCCAGCCCGCTGCGCCGCAGCGAGAAGGCGAGATCCTCGGCGACGGTCGGCATGACGATCTGCGTGTCGGGGTCGGTGAACACGAAGCCGACCTTGCGCCGCACCTGGGCGCCCTTGCGGGCGGCGTCGACCCCGTCCACGGTGACCGTGCCGGAGGTGGGTTTCAGCAGTCCGTTGATCATGCGCGCGAGCGTGGACTTGCCCGACCCGTTGGCCCCGATGACGCCGATGCGCCGCTCGGTCAGCCGCAGGTCGATCGAGCGCAGCACCTGCCGCTCGCCGTAGCGGTGACTCACCGCGTCGAAGACGATCTCGCTCACGCCACCTTCTCCACCAGCATCGCGATTCCCTGCCCGCCACCGATGGCGCAGGCGGCGATCCCGAGTTCGGGGCCGTCCTCGGCCAGCATCTGACTCGCCAGGCGCACCAGCAGGATCGCGCCCGAGGCGCCCCACGGATGCCCCATCGCGATGGCGCCGCCCTGCGGGCAGATCCGCTCCTCGTCGCTACCGAGTTCGTCGGCCACCGCAAGCACCACCGCCGCGAAGGCCTCGGTGATCTCCACGATCCCGATATCGGTGATCGACAATCCCGTGCGGCGCAACAACTTCGCGATGGCGGGGGCAGGCCCGAGGCCGGGCAGGGCCGGATCGCAGCCCGCGACGGCGCAGCCGAGCACCCGAAGCGCGGGCAGTCCGGCCGCGCGGTCCCGCGTGGTGACGGCCAGGGCGGCCGCGCCGTCGGAGATGCCGCAGGAGTTGCCCGCGGTCGCGGTGCCGTCGGGGGTGAAGCTGGGGCGCAGCCTGGCCAGCCGCTGGACCGTCATCCCGGCGCGGATGCGCTGGTCGCGCTCGACGCCGGCGACGGGGACGATCTCGGCGGAGAAATCGGTGGCCGCGGCACGGGTGTGGGAGCGCGCGGCGTAGGCGTCCTGGCGTTCGCGGCCGATGCCGAACTTCGCGGCCAGGGCGTCGGCGGCGGCGCCCATGTCGGGATCGGGGAACTCCGGCGGAGCGAACGGGGCGCGGGTGTAGCGGACGGGCTCGGCGTCGCCGACCGGCGGCCAGAACCGCCACGGCGCGGTGCTCGCCGATTCCACTCCGCCCGCGAGCAGCAGGTCGTCGCCCGCGCGCACCCGGCTCACCGCCTGCATCACCGCGTCGAGGCCGGAACCGCACTGCCGGTCGACCGTCACTCCCGGCACGTCCGCACCGAGCCCGGCGCGCAGGGCAGCCACCCGGGCCGGGTCGCCGCCCGGTCCGAGGCAGTTGCCGAGCACCACGTCGTCGACCTCGGCGTCGACACCCGCGGAGCGGACCGCGTCGTGCACCGAGCGCAGCACGGGGGCGGCCAGGTCCGTGACGGTGAGGTCGGCGAAGCCGTGCCCGGCATTGCCGATGGACGTGCGGCGCGCGGCGATCAGGACGGGGGTGCGGCTCATAGCACCATATTCTTCAGTTCTTCCCGGGCGACCTTGCCGGAGGCCGTCCTCGGCAGCGCGGGCACGGTGATCCAGCGGCGCGGCACGGCCTCCTTGCTCAGCAGGGCACGGGCGTGCGAGCGCACCGCGGGCACGCGGGCCGGGTCGTCGAGTTCGAGCACCGCGGTGACGATCTCGCCGAACACCTCGTGTGGGGCGCCGATGACGGCCACCGCGGTCACCCCGTGCACACCGCCGAGCACCCGCTCCACGTCCTCGGCCACCACCGTGGTGCCCCCGACATTGACCACGCCGTCGCCGCGCCCGCGCACGACCAGCGCACCGTCTGCGCGCAGTTCGGCCAGGTCGCCCACCGGAAACCATTCCGGCGCGCCGAGCACGGTGTAGGGCGAACGGACGTACAGCAGGCCGTCACGGATCTCGACCCGAACCCCGTCGAGCACCCGCAGCGGCTCGGGCACCCGGCGGGCGGCCACGAGCGAGACCTCCGCGGAGCCGTAGTACTCGACGACCTCCAGCCCCTCGGCGGCGGCCGCCGCGCCCTCGTCCAGGGCGATGCCCGCGACCACGGCGGTGCGCAGCCGGGGCGCGTTCGCGGCCAGGTCACGCAGCACGGCGGGGACCGCGTGCGCCACGGTCGCGGTCGCGGCGTCGTCGGTGACGCAGGCACCCAGCCACAGCGCGTGCAGGGCGCCGAACAGGTGCATGGTGGCGTGCAACGGGCCGGTGAGCAGTACCCGGTCGGTCTCGCGCACGCCGGTGATCTCGGTGAAGGCCGGGAAGCTGTCGTACCAGGAGGCGGCGGTGCGGGCCAGCGGCCTCGGCCTCCCGGTGGAACCGGAGGTCGCCACCAGCAGGAACGCCCCGGCGGGCACGTGCTCGCGGACCGGCCGCACCGCCGGGTTCTCCACCCGGACCGGCACGCCTCGGCGGGCGGCGGCGCAGACACAGATCAGCGCGTCGAACGTCGACAGCGGCGAGGCGTCGTAGCCGGCCTGCCCGGCGTGCGCGCGATTCCACTCCTCGGCCGCCCGGTCGAGTTCCCGGTAGGTGAACGTCCGTCCGCCGAGGTCGAGGGCCGGCCGGTCGTCGGCCCGGCCCCGCAGCGGGTCAGGCACCGGTCAGACCGGGATAGGCCCGGTGCACGCCCTTGGCCACCACCGTGGCGACCACGACCTTCGCCAGGTCGCCGGGGATGAACGCGCCGTTGGAGGTGATCGCCTCCACCACGCCGAGGTCGGTGCGCAGCAGCAGGCCCGCGGTGCCGAAGGCGTAGACCACCACGAGCCCGCCGAAGGCGTTGATCAGCAGCGCGGGCAGCACCGGGTATTTCGGCAGGATGCGTTCGGTGAGCCAGCCGATCACCAGCGCCGCCGGAATCCAGCCGATCAGGTAGCCCGCGCTCGGCCCGGCCAGTGCGGTGAGGCCGGTGCGCCCGCCCGACAACAGCGGCAATCCGATGAGGGTCAGCGCGATGAAGACCAGCACCGCCGCCGTCCCCTTGCGCGCGCCGAGCACCGCGCCCGCCAGCAGCACGCCCAGCGTCTGCAAGGTGATCGGGACACCGCTGAAGCCGACGGTGATCGCGCCGGGCAACCCGAGCGCGGCGATCAGTGCCGCGAAGACGGCGACCTGCGCCATGTCCCTGGCGGTGAACCCGATCCGCCGCGAGTTCTCGACGCTGTCCATCGACAACCTTCCGCCCTACCGACTTGAACGGCGTTCAAGGTAGCAGATCCGTCGCCGACCGTCGCACGTCACGAGGGATGGCGACAGCCTCAGAAGGCGTAGCGGACGGTCAGCCTGGGGGCACGGTGGGCGATGAGGTCGGTGAGGGCCGACACGCCCGCGGCCTTGATGTCGTTGCGGTAGCGCACATTCCACATGCCCGACTGCGACCGCTTGGCCTGCTGGATCGGCGGCTGCCACAGCAGGTCCTCCGCCTTGGGGTGCCAGCCGAGGTTGATCTCGTGCAGTGCGGCGTTGTGGGTGAGCATGATGATCTCCGCGGCGGCCTGCGCCTTGAAGGCCGCACCGGTGCCGTCGGCGAGCTGCCCGAGCAGTTCGTCCCAGTCCTCCTCCCAGCCCGGACGCACCACCACGGGCGAGAAGTTGACGTGCACCTCGTAGCCCGCCGCCACGAAGTCGTCGATGGCGGCGATGCGCTCGGCGATCGGGCTGGTGCGCAGGTCGAGCAGGCGCGCGTCGGCCTCGGGCACGAGGGAGAAACGGATACGCGTGCGTCCGCGCGGGTCGAGGTCGAGCAGGTCGCGGTTGACGTGTTTGGTGGCGAACGAGGCCTTGGCCGTCGGCCAGCGGGCGAAGGCGGTGACCAGGTCGGCGACATTGTCGCTGACCAGCGCGTCCACCGAGCAGTCGCTGTTCTCGCCGAGGTCGTAGACCCAGGCCTCGGGGTCGCACTGGTTCGGCACGGTCTTGGGCCCCTGTTTGCTGACGTGCCTGCCGAGATAGCCGATGATCCGGTCGATGTTGGTGAAGACCGTGATCGGGTTGGCGTAGCCCTTGCGGCGCGGCACGTAGCAGTAGGCGCAGGCCATCGCGCAGCCGTTGGAGGTCGAGGGGGCGATCCAGTCCGCGGAGCGGCCGTTGGGCCGGGCGGTCAGCGATTTCTTCACCCCCAGCACCAGGTCCTCGGTCCTGACCCGGATCCAGCGGTCGACATTGCCCGCGTTGCCGTGCAGCTCGTCGATCTTCCAGTGCGAATCGACCGGGATGATCTCGGCGTCGGGGAAGCGCGCCCGCACCTGCTGTCCACGCGGGCTGTCCAGGGCCTGCGGCTCGGCCCACAGGCGGCGGACGTCCAGCAGGCGGGGGCCGTGGCCGGACCGGACGCGTTCCTCGGCGGCGGATCTGTTCACAGCTCCTGCCTACCGCGCCCCACCGACGCATTCCGCCCCCGCCCCTCGGGCCGCGACCGTGCACGGGTCACGAAAAGCGCCCATGACCGGTGTGGGTCCGTCCTGCGCGGGTAGCGCGACGGTATGAGCATTATCGCCGCGATGATGGACACCCACCCCGCCACCGACACCCGGCCCGCCCAGTCGGAGCTGATCGCCTGCCTACAGGCCTGCCGCAAATGCGCGCAGGTCTGCACCCTGTGCGCCGACGCCTGCCTGAGCGAGGAATCGGTCGCCGACCTGCGCGAGTGCATCCGCACCGATCTCGACTGCGCCGACATCTGCGCCACCACCGCGGCGGTGCTCACCCGCCGCGGCGCCGACGCCGGTATCACCCGCGCCCTGCTGGAAGCCTGCGCGGTCGCCTGCGAGACCTGCGCCGCCGAGTGCGACCGGCACGCCGCGCATCACGAACACTGCCGCCTCTGCGCGGAGGCCTGTCACCGCTGCGCCCGGGCCTGTCGCGACCTGCTGGCCGCACTGAACTGACTCACCCGCGATTCCGGCTCACCCGCAACCGATCGACAGGTCCAGATCACGGTCACGCTCACGGCGTGGCCATGATCTGGGCCGCGCTGGCCTTCAGATGGGCGTTGGCCCAGCGCATCTGGCGCAGGGTCTGTGGATGGCAGCGCCGGGTGAGGGCGAGCAGTTCACGATCCTGACGCGCCTGCGCGGTCTGCGCCAGGATCTCCCAGTCCAGGGACGCACCCGCGGCCATCCGGTGGATGTCGCGCAGGTCGGCCAGGAGCAGCAGGGCCGGATCGTGGCGGCGGCCGAGAAGCTCGCTGCCCTTCTGCCGGATCGCGGCGAGCAGGTTCGGGTCGTGGGCGGGCTCGGGGTCGAGATCGAGGTCGTAGTCGCGGCCGATGCGGGCCAGTTCGCGCACGTGCTCCTGCGACCAGCGGGCCAGATCGCGGCCGAGGTGGAAGATCTCGTGGTCGGCCTTGTGCCGGTCGGACGCGCGGAGCAGGTGCGCGGCCAGCGCGCTCTCGACGCGGTGCAGTTCCTCGATCGCCATGCCGACCTTGCTCACGCCGCGCCTCCCGTCGTCTCGGTCACGACGCCCGCCCGTCCTGCCACGGTCTCGGCGACGCCCGCGCGCACCGGCCGCGAGGCGGTCGTGGTCGGTGCGGCCGCGGCGCCCTCGGCGCGGCCGACCCGGTGGACCCGGGCCGCCCCCGTCT
>NZ_JARWRU010001109.1 GCF_029867845.1 Nocardia farcinica
CCCCCCCCCCCCCCCCCCCCCCCCCCCCCCCCCCCCCCCCCGTCTCTCGCCTCCGGGGCGGCCCAGACCCAGACGGGACGCCACAGCCGCCCGGTCTCGGTGTATCTCATGAAACTAACCAGGCCGGTGACCACCGGATCGACCCACACCGCGTCCTTGCGTTCCGCGGCGGTCAGCTCGGTGGTGAACGGACACGACGAACGCCGCGCCGCCGCCAGCCGCTGCCCGAGTTCGCGCAGATCGGCGTCGGAGAAGCCGGTGCCGACCCGGCCCGCGTAGACCAGTCCGTCGTCGACCGGGATGCCGACCAGCAGGGAGGCGAACTCGCGCGCGGCGCTGCGCCGGTAACCGCCGACGACCACCTCGCGGATGCGCCAGTTGCGGTGCTTGAGCCAGGATCGGCCGCGCTTGCCCGGCAGATAGACCGAGTCGTAGCGCTTGGCCAGCACGCCCTCGAGACCGCGTTCTTCGCTGCGGCGCAGCGCCTCGGCGCCCTCCTCGGCCAGTGGCGGCGGCACCCGCAGCGAGGGCGCCAGCCGGCCGAGCGTCTCCAGCACCCGGCGGCGATCGGCGAACCGCTTGCGCACCAGCGAAACCCCGTCCAGATAGAGCAGATCGAAGGCCATGAACTCCGCGCGCGCCGGATCCGCTTGCAGCAGGCCGATATCGGGCACCTCGTGCTCGTCGAGCACCACCATCTCGCCGTCGAGGACCACCCGGTGCGCGGACAGCTCGGCGGCCACAGCCGCGAAGCGCGGGTAGCGGGCGGTGACGTCGGCGCCGGTGCGGCTGCGCAGCACCAGCTCGTCGCCGTCGATGTGGGCCAGCACCCGGAAGCCGTCCCATTTGGTCTCGAAGCACCAGTGCGCCGGGTCGAGGCCGGCGACCTCGCCGGGGGTGGCCAGCATCGGTTCGAGATCGCGCGGGAAGGGCGCGCCGCCACGGGCAGGCCCGTCGTCGGCCGCACCGGCACCGGAAGGGAGCCGCTCGCGCGCCTGCGCCGCCGACGCGGCGTCCGGGGGCTGGTCGCGCATGAGGTGCATGAGCCACTGGTCGGCCCTGGTGCGGATCAACGCGTAGCGGCCGGTGAGCACCCCGCCGTGAAAGCGCACGATGACCTCGTCCTCACGCCATTTCTCGGTCTCGTAGGTGCCCGAATCCCAGATGGTCATCTCGCCGCCGCCGTACTCGCCCTTGGGAATCGTGCCGTGGAAGTGCAGGTACTCGAGCGGGTGGTCCTCGGTGCGCACGGCCAGCCGGTTCTGCGTCGGCAAGGTGGGCGGTCCCTTGGGCACGGCCCAGGAGGCGAGCACGCCCTCGCGTTCCAGGCGCACGTCCCAGTGCAGGCGGCGGGCGTGGTGTTCCTGGACGACGAACCGGTCGCCGGGGCCGGGCTCGGGCGCGGTGTCAGGGACCGGCTCGGGGGTGCGGGCGGGATCGCGCATGGCGCGGTACTTCGCCAGCGCGTCGTCGTCGTGCGGGGCGGCCGCGACGGTCAGCGGCGGGTCGAGTCCCGCGAGCAGATCACCGGAGTCACGCCAGCGCGCCAGCACCTCGTCGAAGCGCAGGTGGCGCAGGTTCGCCGAATCCTCGATCTCGGCCCAGGTGCGCGGCGCGGCCACGTGCGGATGGGCCCGGCCGCGCAGCGAATACGGCGAGATGGTGGTCTTGGCCGGGTTGTTCTGGCTCCAGTCCAGTAGCACCTTGCCTTTGCGCACCGCCTTGGCCATGGTGGCCGTGACCAGGTCTGGGTGGCGTTTCTCCAGGTCGGTGGCCAGCTGCTTGGCCACGGTGGACGCGCCGCCGGAGCCGATCTCGCGGTCGAGCGGGACGTAGAGGTGGATGCCCTTGCTACCGCTGGTCACCGGGAAGGCGCGCAGGCCCGCGCCTTCGATGATCTCCTTGACCGCCAGCGCCACCTCGGCGCACTCCGGCAGGCCCGCGCCGGGACCGGGATCGAGATCGAACACCAGCCTGGTCGCCGGCCCCGGCCGGTTCCCGGCGATACGCCACTGCGGCACATGGATTTCCAGCGCCGCCTGCTGGCCGAGCCAGGCCAGGCCAGCCTCCGAGTCCACCAGCGGGTAGGTGACGCGCCGGTCGCTGTGCTGGATCGTGTGCCTGCGCAACCACTTCGGCGCGTGCTCGGGCAGATTCTTCTCGAAGAACGACGACTCCGCCACCCCGTTCGGCCAGCGTTTCCTGGTGACCGGGCGGCCTGCCAGATGCGGCAGGATCGCGGGCGCGATGGCGGTGTAGTAGGCGATGACCTCGCCCTTGGTGGTCCCGGTCTCCGGGTACAGCACCTTGTCGAGGTTGGTCAGCGCCACCTCGATCCCGGTCCCGGCCGGACCGCCGTCGAAACTCGCGCGCACCACCGGTTTCCGGCCCCGGTCAGCCGATGCTCTCCCACCAGGGATCGACCGGAGGCGGACTCGCCGGATCGACCCGTTCGCCCGGCTTCGGCACCGCGATCGGGGTGCCCGCCGCGGCCGCCGCCTCGACCAGCCGCCGCACCGGCTCCGACCAGCCGTGCATGGCCAGATTGAAGGTGGCCCAGTGGATCGGCACCAGCAGCCCGTGCCCGGCGTCGCCGAGGCACAGATCACCGTGGGCGCGCACCGCCTCCTCGGGATTCATGTGGATGTCGGGCCACTGGTCGCCGTAGGCGCCGATGGGCAGCAGGGTCAGGTCGAACGGCCCGTGTGCCGCGCCCGCCTCGGCGAAGGCCTTGGTGTAGCCGGTGTCGCCGCCGAAGTAGACCCGCTTGGTCGGGCCCGCGATGGTCCACGCCGCCCACAGCGTGGTGTTGCGCACCAGGCCCCGGCCGGAGAAGTGCCTGGCCTCGGTGCAGGTGAGGGTGAGGTCGGCGCCGTCACGTTCACGGCCGAGCGCCGACAGCGACACCGATTCGCCCCAGGCCAGTTCGACGATGCGGTGCTCGGGCACGCCCCAGTGCCGAAGGTGCGCGCCGATGCCGAGCGGCACCACGAACGGCGCGGACTGCCGATCGACCAGGGCCGCGACGGTGGCCTTGTCGAGATGGTCGTAGTGGTCGTGCGAGATGACCACCACGTCCACCTCGGGCAACTCGTCGACCGGCAGCGGCATCGGGTGCAGCCGGGCCGGGCCGACCACGGACGAGGGCGAGACCCGCTTGCTCCACACCGGATCGGTCAGCACCAGGAAGCCGTCGACCTCCACCAGCGCCGAGGCGTGGCCGTACCAGGTGACGGCCAGCTCGGCCACGGTGTCCGGCCGCCAAGGACGCACCACCGGCACCGGCCGCGCGGGGTGGCCTTCCTTGCGCTTGCTCCACGCGGTGAGCAGCAGGGCCGCCACCGACCCGGTCTCCAGCTGCGTGCTCGGTTCGGTGTTGTGGAAGCGGTCGCCCCGGTAGTTGGCCGTGCCGCCCGCGTAGGGCTTGATCGCCGAGACCGAGGCGCCCATCGCCGAGGGAATGTCCCAGGCCGCGCGGGCCGCCCACGCCGCGGCGGCCGCACCGGCTGCCAGCAGAAGAGGTTTCATCGTTCCATCATGCTCCTGCGTTCCATCATGCTCCTGCCCTCGGCCCGCGACACGGCGGCGCGGCCGGGAAGGAAGTTCTCAGCGGCCGGTGAAACGCGCGGGCCGCTTCTCGGCGCGGGCCAGCCTGGCCTCCTTGGCGTCCTCGCTGGCCCATGCCGCCGCCAGCGCCTCGCGCTGCACCGCCGAATCCGGCGCGCGGGTGCCGTCGTCGTTGAGCACCAGCTTCATGTGCCGCAGCGACAGCGGGGCCAGCTCGGCGATCGACTTGGCCCAGGCCTGCGCGTCGGCGAGGGTGCCGAGGCGGTTGGCGAAGCCGTAGGTGTAGCAGTCGCGGGCCGAGATCTGCTCCGCGCCGAGCAGGATGCTGCGGGCCGGGCCGCCGCCGATCAGCGACACCAGCCGGTGCATGGTCCAACGGTCCACCGAGACGCCGATACGGGCGGCGGGGATGCCGATGTAGGCGTCCGGCTCCATCACCCGCAGATCCGAGGCCAGGGTCAGCTGCACGCCGCCGCCGATGGCCGCGCCGTTGATCGCCGAGATCACCGGCACCGGGGCCGATTCGATGGTGTGCAGCATGTCCATCAGCAGCTCGAGGAACTCGTCGGAGTACACCCCGTTCAGGTCGGCGCCCGCGCTGAAGATCGGGCCGCGTCCGGTGAGCACGATGGCCCGCGCACCGTCGGCGACGGCGGCGAGCACGCCCTCGCGCAGCGCTGTCACCAGTTCGGTGTTGAGCGCGTTGCGGCGCTGTTCGCGCTGCATCTCGATGGTGACGACATCACCGTCGCGGCTGACTCCGAGCATCTTTCCTCCCCGCACCGGCAGTGGCTGTGGGTCCTCACAGGAGCCCTCGGATGAAGGCCCTCGCGTGGGACATGTGTGTGAGCGTTCCCGGTGGACACGCCCGCAAGGGACATTTCCACTCGGATGTCCCAACTCTGCCACAGCACCGGCGGCACCCCCGACAGGCGCTACCATCGGCCCGGTGCCGGACGAATACGACATCCTGGTGATCGGGGCCGGTCAGGCCGGCCTGTCGGCGGCCTACCACCTGCGCAGACTCGGCCTGGTCCCGGAACGGCACTTCCTCGTCGTCGACCACGCCGACGGCCCCGGCGGCGCCTGGCAGCACCGCTGGCCCTCGCTGACCCTGAGCACCGTCAACCGGGTCCACGACCTGCCCGGCATGAGCTTCCAGGAGACCCTGCCGCCCGGCTCGGAGCAGGCGCAGGCCGCCACGGCGGTGCCGCACTACTACGGGCTCTACGAGAAACGGTTCGACCTGCGTGTGCATCGGCCGGTGTCGGTGCGGGTGGTCTGCGACCGCACCGGCGACGGGCAGCGCTGCGACGGCCGTGGCGAGGTGCTGCACGCCGAGACCGACACCGAGGGCACGCTGCGGACGCGCGGGCTCATCAACTGCACCGGCACCTGGGAGCGCCCGTTCATCCCCCGCTATCCCGGTCAGGAGGACTTCGCGGGCAGACAGCTGCACACCCGCGACTACCACGACGCCGCCGAGTTCGCCGGACAGCATGTGATCGTGGTCGGCGGCGGGATCTCGGCGGTGCAACTGCTCGACGAGATCTCGCAGGTCACCTCGACCACCTGGGTGACCCGCCGCGAGCCGGTGTTCCGGGACGAGCCGTTCACCGCCGAGGACGGCCGCGCCGCCGTGGCCAGGGTGGAGGACCGGGTGCGGCGCGGGCTGCCGCCCGGCTCGGTGGTCTCGGTGACCGGGCTGCCCTTGACCCCGGCCCTGCGCGCGGCGAAGGCGCGTGGCGCGCTCGAGCGCAGACCGATGTTCGACCACATCGAACCCGGCGGGGTGCGCTGGGCCGACGGCAGCTTCCAGGCCGCCGACGTGATCCTGTGGGCGACCGGTTTCCGCAGCTCGCTGGATCACCTCGCGCCGCTGCGGCTGCGCGGGCCAGGCGGCGGCATCACCATGACCGGGCGGCTGGCCACCCGGGTGGCGGCGGATCCGCGCATCCACCTGATCGGCTACGGGCCGTCGGCGAGCACCATCGGCGCGAACCGGGCGGGCCGGGCAGCCGCCGTGGAGCTGACCGCCGAGCTGGGGCTCACCGGGCTCCGCGACTGATCACGCCGGAGCCGATCGGCGTCAGAGACCGAGGCCGAAGGTCTCCGGGTCGCCGCCGATGCGCTGCCCGCGGTCGAGGCCGTCGATCGCCGTCATCTGCTCCTCGTCGAGCTCGAAACCGAAGACGTCGAAGTTGGACTCGATGCGCGCGGGCGTCACCGACTTGGGGATGACGATGGTGCCCGACTGCAGGTGCCAGCGGATGATCACCTGCGCCGGGGTGCGGCCGAGCTGCTCGGCGATCCGCACGATCACCGGGTCGTCGAGCGCCGTGCCCTGCCCCAGCGGCGCCCAGGCCTGGGTGGCGATGGCGTTGTCGGCGTGGAACCGGCGCAGCTCGCGCTGAGCGAAGGCCGGGTGCAGCTCGATCTGGTTGACCGCGGGAATGGTGCCGGTCTCGGCGATCAGGGTGCGCAGGTTGTCGACGGTGAAATTGGAGACGCCGATGGAACCGACCCGGCCCTGACGCTGGAGTTCCTGGAAGGCGCGGAAGGTGTCGACGAAGCGGCCCGCCCTGGCCACCGGCCAGTGGATCAGATACAGATCGACATGGTCGAGACCCAATCTGGCGAGGCTGGCGTCGAAGGCCTTCAGCGTGGAGTCGTAGCCCTGCTCGGAGTTCCACAGCTTGGTGGTGACGTGCACTTCGTCACGCGGTAGCCCGAACGCGCGGATGGCGCGGCCGACGCCCTCCTCGTTGCCGTAGATCGCCGCGGTGTCGATGGCCCGGTAGCCCGATTTCAGGGCCG
>NZ_JARWRU010001110.1 GCF_029867845.1 Nocardia farcinica
GGCCATCGGCGAATTGCGGTGGCCGCCGAGCAGCGCGGCGGTCCGCGTGTGCACAGCGGTGTGGGGCTCGCTGACCACCGCGCGCAATTCTTTGACGTAGGCGGTGGA
Organism: Nocardia farcinica; assembly: GCF_029867845.1. Classification (GTDB taxonomy): domain Bacteria; phylum Actinomycetota; class Actinomycetes; order Mycobacteriales; family Mycobacteriaceae; genus Nocardia; species Nocardia farcinica_A. The sequence goes on from NZ_JARWRU010001110.1 coordinate 109, forward strand.
GATGGCGGTGGTCATCTGGTCGAGGATCTCCACGATGCGCCGCGCGCCGCCGACGAGGCTCTCGTAGTCGCTGGGGGTGGCCTGCGACATCACCAGGTCCATGCCGATCTTGAAGCCCTCGTGCACCGAGTGGTGGATGGTGTCGATCGGCACGCCCTCGCGCGCCCAGCCCGCAGCGGTGTCCCCGAGCCTGCGCAGGTGGGTGCCGACGTCACGGCCGTCGAGCATGTGCACGGCGACCTCGAGGCAGACCCTGGTCACCATGGTGACGTCGCCGCTGATCGCGTCGCCGGGCAGCGTGCCGCAGGGCGCGACGGTGCGCACGAAGTGACCGACCATCTGCCGGGAGAGGCCGCGCACGTCGTGCAGCGGCGAGGACATCGGTTTGCCCGAGATGGTCAGGCCGGGCGACGCCCCGTTGGTCCCCCTCCGATCTTCCACGGTCATCGGCGACTCCTCGCAGACCCGAAGTTACTGTGCGGCTGGTTCACAGTAACGATTCGATGCCGCGCGCGGGGCCGATCGCCGGGTTACGTGACAGGGCCCAGCGCGCCCGCACCGCGATTGTGATCACTACCTGCGATGATGACGATCCGCTCTGACAGTCGTGTCCAGCCCGCTCCCACGCCGGCGGGCGCGGTGCGCACCGAGACGATCGCGTATGTCCCCGCGCGTCCGGGCGATGGTTCGCGGGCTCGCGCGGCGGTTGACTCGAAGACATCGAGACACCGACCCGCGAAAGGGACAACGACATGCGTATCACCGTTCTGGGAGCCACCGGCAGCGTCGGCCGCCACCTCGTCGAGCGCGCCGTCGCCGACGGCCACGAGGTCACCGCCCTGGTCCGCGATCCGGCCGAGCCGCCCGCCCGGCCCCGGGTCACCGTGGTCCGCGGCGACGCGACCGTGCCCGCCGATGTGGCCGAGGCGCTGATCGACGCGGAGGCCGTCGTGGTCGCGCTCGGCGCGGGCCGGGCGGCCGGAGTGCGCGAGCAGGGCACCCGCGCCACCGTGGCGGCGATGCGGGAACGGGGCGTGCGCAGGCTGGTCTGCCTGTCCACGCTCGGGGCGGGCGAGAGCCGCGCGAACCTGAACTTCGTCTGGAAGCACTTGATGTTCGGGCTGCTGCTGCGCGCGGCCTATGCCGATCACCAGCGGCAGGAGCAGGTCGTGCGGGAGTCCGGCCTGGACTGGACCCTGGTGCGGCCCAGCGCCTACACCGACGGCCCGCACACCGGCGCCTACCGCTACGGATTCGGGCCCGAGGCAACGGATCTCACCCTGAAGGTCTCCCGCGCCGACGTCGCCGACGCCCTGCTGCGCGCGCTCGCCGATCCCAGCCGGATCGGCACGGCCGTCTCGGTCTCGAACTGAGGCGCGGCGGTGACGCGAGCGGGTGCGGCGGCACCGGACGGGGCGAGCGGTCTCGCTAGCCTTGCCGGCGTGGATGTTCTGGAGGCCCTGCTCGACGGGCCGCGGGCGCGCGGCGCCTTCCTGCTCCGCTCGGTGCTGGAACCGCCGTGGGCGCTGCGGATCGCCGACCACGCCCCGCTGACGGTGGCCGCGGTCATGCGCGGCGACGCCTGGCTCGCCCTCGACGACGGCGAATCGACGCGCCTGGCGACCGGGGACGTGGCGATCGCGCGCGGGCCCGGCTGCTACACCGTGGCCGACGAGCCGGGCACCGACCCCACCGTGGTCATCGGCCCCGGCGGGCACTGCACCAGCACCGAGGACGGGCGCAGCCTGGTCGACGAGTGGTCGCTGGGCGTGCGCACCTGGGGCGCGCCGGGCGGGAGCACGGTGCTGCTCACCGGCACCTACGAGAACGTCGGGGAGGCAGGCAGGCCGCTGCTGTCGGCACTGCCCGCGCTGATCGTGCTGCGCGCCGAGCAGTGGCGCTCCCCGCTGGTCGGCCTGCTCGCCGAGGAGATGGCGGTGTCCGCGCCCGGCCAGCGCGCCCTGCTGGATCGTCTGCTGGACGCGCTGCTCATCTCCGCGCTGCGCACCTGGTTCGCCGCGCAACGCGAGCAGGCGCCGTCCTGGTATCTGGCACAACAGGATCCGGTGGTCGGGGTGGCGCTGGCCCGCATCCACGGGGCGCCGGAGCGACCGTGGACGGTGGCGAGCCTGGCCGCCGAGGCGGGGGTATCCAGGGCGAATCTGGCCCGCCGGTTCACCGAGCTGCTCGGCGAACCGCCGATGGCCTATCTGACGCACTGGCGGCTGGCGCTGGCCGCCGATCTGCTCACCGATCCCGAGGTCACGGTGGGCAGTGTAGCGCGGCGGGTCGGCTACAGCACGCCGTTCGCCTTCAGCACCGCGTTCAAACGGGCACGGGGCGTCAGCCCGCGCCAGCACCGCCTGCGCGGAGCGTCGGCCTGACGGCCGATCCGGCGAGCCCCGGCGGTCAGTTCCCCGTGTCGAGCGTGATCGGCAGATCGCGGGCGGGCTCGGCCGCGCGGCCCGCGGCTTCGGGCAGCGCGCACGCCATGCCCTCGGCCATGCCGGTCGGCCTGACCCCGAGCGCCTGGTTGAGCCGGGCGCGCTGGTTCTCCCAGGAGATGGCCACGGCCAGTTCGGCGACCTGGGTGCGGCCGAGCCGGGTGACCAGCTGCTCGCGCAGGTCGTCGATCCCGACGGCCGGGGTGGTGGTCACGGCTTCGGCGAAGGCGAGCACCAGCTTCTCCACCTCGTCGAAGGCGGGGCTGGTCCGGTAGCGCGGCAGGTCGGCGATCTGCTGCTCGGTGACCCCGGCGGAATGCGCCAGCGCCGAGCCGATGTCGAGGCAGAACTCGCAGTTGACCAGGGCGGCGGTCTTCAGCTCGGCCAGCTCCTTGAGATGCGGATCGACCCTGTTGCTCAGCAGCAGCGCGGTTTCGAAGGTGAGCACGCTCGCGGCCAGTTGCGGTCGGCGCACCAGCCAGCCAGCGAGGTCGCCGCGATGTCGTCGCGCCCGCCTCAGGGTGCGTAGTGATGTCCTGAATCGATCGATCGTCCGCGTCATCGCGTCGTCGCCTCCCCATGCCGGGCTGGTCGAATCGGTGTCGACAGCTGCGGTTCCCACCGTACGCCCGGAGGTGGTCGACGACCGATGTGAAGCGTGTCTCAGGCGGTGCCGGGACATCGATCAGCAATCCGCTTCCGCCTGCCCACTCGCCCGCGCGAGTGGCAGGTCACGGCGCCTGGTCGAACCCACACCGTGCCACAATGCGTTCAGACCCCCTGACAAGATCACGAAAAACAGGACGACAGGTCACAACTCGGCTAACATCCAGCGACCAGGCGGACCGGCGCGAGACCGGCCCAGTCGGAGCCCGGCACCCCGGCCGGCACGGAAGGACAGCCCATGATCCCGGCGCAGTTCGACGATCGCTCGGGCGATCCCGGCGAACTCCCTGCCCCCGCTGGCGACAGCGACACCCACCGTGTCGCGCTCCTGCGCGATCCCCGGCTGCGGTGGCTGCTACGCGCGGCCGCCGAACTGAGCGAGGAGTCCGTGGAGCTACTCGTCGCGGTCGCCGACCGCCTGCGCGTGGTCGAACGCCGCGCCGACGGGGCGACCGCCGAACTCTACTGACCCCTCCCCCGACGGTGTCGGTCACGCGACCGACACCGCTGTCGCGTCGCGCTCCCTAAGATGCTCAGGGCCGTGCCCGAACTCGACCGGTGGGCGTTCCTCCGCGCCCGCCCGCGCACCGAGATCGTCACGGCCGCGAGCGACGGTCTACCGGAGGAACAACTCGATGAGGCGCAGTGTCAAGGCCGAGCTCACCATCCTGGCCGCGATACTCGTCGCCGTCGCGCTCTACTACCTGCCGCGCGTACACGACCTGGTGTACCCGGACCATCCGGCCGACCAGGGCAGCCGCGGCCTGGTCGTGATCACCACCGACGGCGGGGACCGCCGGTACACGCTCTACGTGAACCAGTACGTGCCCGCCGCCGACCCCGATTCCGACGACCCCGTCGCCATCCGCTTCTACTTCCGCGCCGACGACGTCGACTACGCGCAGAAGGGCTCGGTGGCGCCGCTGGAGTTCGCGATCACCTTCGCGGGATTCGACGATGTCGAGGAGGAGATCCGCTGCGGCGACGACGAAGCCCTCACCGAACGCACCATCGAGACGGTGCTGCCGGGGGCGCGACGCGCCATCGAGATCGATCTACAGGGCGGCGCGTCCTCCGCGCTGGCCTACGGCGAGACCACCGGCGGACAGCAGGAGAGCGAACAGCAGGAGGAGCAGGGCGCACAGGCCGACGACGCGCGGTACCGGGACCACCGCGGCACGATCTGGCCCTACGACACCGACGCCGACGTGGCGGGCAAGCGCCATGTGCAGACCTCGGGCGGCAATTCCTTCGTCTTCGTCGAGGAGTGCACGGTGCCATCCCGCTTCTTCTGGCGGACCGGCTCGTCGGGGCAGTTCACCCTGCTCCCGGCACAGGTCGACTGGACCGCGAGCACCCAGGCCAAGAACCAGTACCGGATGATGTCGCGGGTCTACATCCCGCGTACCGACAACGTGGTGCTGGCCGAGTCGTATCCGCAGGCGCGGGTGTACGACGCACGCTGGGTGGCGGGCGGCCAGTACGCGGCCTGGACCTCGGCCACGAAGGCGGCCACCGGTCGCGTCGCCTATTCCGACCAGCCGGTGCTCATCTTCGAGAACCGGGGGGCGGAGGAGCGGCAGGCGATCTTCCTGTTGTGGGCCGGTCTGCTGATCGGCGTCGGTTCGACGATTCTGCTGCGGGTCATCACCCTGGCGCTCGAGACCTTCCTCGACCCGCCCTCGCCGCCGACGCCGTGATCGTCCCTGCCGTCACCGGGTCCGGCGCCGCTGCGCGCGGGCGCGGGCCCGATCGTGTGCCAGGGCGAGCAGGTCCAGGCAGACCCCGGCGGTGCGCGGTCCGGGGTTCACCACCGACACCCAGCCCGCGCGGCCGTACAGCGGGTGCGCGATCACGGTGTCGTCCGCGGCCGGATCCTCGGCCGGCGCGGAATCGTCCTTCGGGTCGCGGCCGATGTGCGCGGCCACACCGTCGCGGCCGATGTCGGCGTTGACGCGGAACGCGCCGGGGCGGTCGAGGCGCGATGCCGTGTCGTCGGGATAGTTCTTGGTGACGACGGTGGCGAACGGCTGGCCGGGGGGCAGGTCGCCGTCGGGGGCGTAGTAGAAGAACAGGTCGCCCCAGGCGAGTTCGGGTGAGCCGTCGCCCGGCCCCGGTCGCAGGGTCAGCACTCCGCCGAGGGATTCGATGTGGGCGGTGATCGCCTCGATGGTCATCGTCTCGATGGTCATGGCTTCGGAGGTCATGGCTTCGGAGGTCGTCATGCCTTCGAGCGTTACATTGAAGTCCTTGTGTGGACTTCGCCGTGAATAACCGGAGGTGAGCTGATGCCGAGCCGGTACAGCACCCCGCTGCGCACGGTGGATGTGGCGCGGGCGAGCGGGTATTCGGCCGAGCAGGTGCGCAAGCTGGTGCGGTCCGGGGTGCTGCCGGCCGCGCACCGCACGCCGTCCGGTCATCGCCGGTACCGGCGGTGGCATCTCGACTGCGCGCTGGCCTATCGCGCGCTCGCCGCGGGGGTCGGCCCGGCCAAGGCGGCGCGGCTGGTGCGCATCGCCCACGCGGGCGACGAGGCCGAGCTGCTGGCGCTGCTGGACGCCGCCCACGCAGGCCTGGACGCCGAGCGTCACACGCTGGCCGCCGCCCGCGCGGCCGTGGCCGCCATCGACGCCGAGCCGATCGAGCCGGTGCTGCCCGGCGACGCCATGACCGTCTCGGAACTGGCCGGCGCCCTCGGCGTCCGGCCGTCCACACTGCGGCACTGGGACGCCGAGGGGCTGGTGATGCCCGGCCGCACCGCGCCGGGCGGCGCGCGCAGCTACTCCCCCGCCGATGTGCGCGACGCCAGGATCACCCACCAGTTGCGCCGGGCGGGCTACCGCATCGACGCCCTGCGCCCGCTGCTGGCCGATCTGCGCGCCCGGCGCGGTGACGTGCTGTCCGCGCTGGCCTCGCGCGACGAGGGCATCCGCCGCCGCTCGCGCGCCCTGCTGACGGCGGGCGCGCATCTGGACGCGGTGCTCGCGCAGCGGGATCCGCGCCCACCCGCGCCCGCCTCGGACCGGTAGCCTCGTCCGGGCGCGGGGAACACCGGTGGGAATCCGGGGCTGTCCCGCAACTGTCACCGAGGAGTGAACCGCCGATTTCGTGGCCACGACCTACCCGGGTTGGAAGGCCGGCGGCAAGCGTCGATCCGGGAGCCAGGACACCTGCGCGAGCACAGGGACACACCCACGAGGATGGCGATGGACAACTTCACACGACGCGCGCCCGGGATCGGGCGGCGCGGATTCCTGACGGGCGCGTTGGGCCTCACGGCCGTGACCGGCCTGCCGTTGCTCGGCGGCTGCGGCACCGAGCACGCACCAGCGAGCGCGCCGCAGGGCCCGCCGAGGATCGGCGGGCGGCTTCGCTCGGTGATCGCGGGACGCTCGGCGAGTTCGGACGTGCTCGACCCGCACACGGCGGGTAGTTCGGCGGGCGGCGCGGTCGCCAAGAACGTCTGGGACAAACTGGTCGCCTACAACAACGACCTGACCCCGCGCTACCGGCTGGCCAGGGCACTGGAGCCCGACCAGGAGGGCGGCGAGTGGCGCGTCTCGCTGCGCCCCGGCGTGGTCTTCTCCGACGGGTCCCCGCTGACCGCCCGCGACGTGCTGTGGAGCTTCGAGCGGATGCTCGACCCGGCCAAACCGTCCGCCGGCGATCTGGCGATGGTCGATCTGTCGCGCACCCGCATCGACGGCGAACTCGACCTGATCGTGGCCATGCACACCCCGACGGCGGACTTCGCCTCGGTGCTGGCGGGCTGGTACTGCTACATCGTCGCCGAGGGCAGCGACACTTTCGACGAGCGCACCCTCCCACCCGGCACCGGCGCCTTCACGCTGGCGGACTGGTCACCCGGCGACCGGACACTGTTGCGGCGCAACGACACCCATTGGGACGGCGCCGCACACCTCGACGAGGTGGAGATCATCCAGATCGCCGAGACCGAGGCCAGGGTGAACGCCTTCCTGGCCGGCCAGGCCGATGTGGTGCACGAGCTGAGCTACCTACAGGCCCGCACCCTGGCGAGCGATCCCGAGGTGCGGGTGATCGTGCCGCCCGCCGGGTTGATGGGCGCGCTCCAGATGCGCGTGGACACACCACCGTTCGACGACGTGCGGGTGCGCCGCGCCATGCGGCTGGCGGTGGACCGGCAGGCGCTGGTGGACGCGGTGTACTACGGCTTCGGCGAGGTGGGCAACGACCTGTACGGCAAGGGCGCGCCGTTCTACAACGACACCCTGCCGCAGCGCGGCTACGACCCCGAGCGCGCCCGCGCGCTGCTGCGGGAGGCGGGCAAGGAGAACCACACGGTCGCCCTGCCGACCGCCGACGGCATGCCGGGCATGCTCGAGTCGGCCACGCTGATCGCCGAGCACGCCAAGGCCGCCGGCATCACGATCGAGCTGGAGACGGTGCCCGCCGACACCTATTTCTCGAAGGTCAGCGGCACCGCGCCGCTCAGTCACGTGGGCTGGTGGAACTACAGCCTCGACTACTTCTACGGCCAGACCATGACCAGTTCCTCGCCGAGCAACGGCACCGGCTGGCGGCGGCCGGAGTGGGACGCGAAGTTCGAGCGCGCCCGTGCGGCCATGGACCCGGCCGAACGCACCGCGCTGTACCACGAACTGCAGGAAGAGCTCTGGCACGACGGCGGCTACATCCTGCACAGCTTCGCCAAACGCCCCGACGCCGCCCGGGTCACCGTGGGCGGCATGCGCGAGGGCGTACCCGGCACCGACGACTGGGCGAACTACGCCACCACCTGGCTGGCCTGAGCGGTCGTGGCGCGCTATCTGCTGCGGCGGCTCACGGCCGCCGCCTGTGTGCTGTGCGTGGTGGCCGTGACAGTGTTCGCGCTGTTCGAGCTGCTGGATTCGGACGCGGCCGAGGTCGCACTGTCGCGGTACGGCGCGGGTACGCCGACACCGGAGCAGCTGGCCGCGCTGCGTGCCGAACTGGGGCTCGACCGGCCTGCGCCGATCCGTTTCCTGGACTGGGCGGGCGATGTCGTCCGCGGCGATCTCGGTCGGTCACTGGTCTCCGGCAGGCCGGTGTCCGATGTCCTGTTCGACCGCCTCGGCAACAGCGCGGTGCTGGCGG
>NZ_JARWRU010001111.1 GCF_029867845.1 Nocardia farcinica
GCACCGGCTGGCACGCGGCATCGACGACCGTCTCGATGCCGACCGCGCGCAGCTTGCTCTCCGCGACCGGGCCGATCCCCCACAGCTTGCGCACCGGCAGCCCGGCGAGCAACTCGGTCTGCTCGCCGGGCGAGATCACCCGGATGCCGTCCGGTTTGGCCAGGCCGGAGGCGATCTTGGCCAGCTGCTTGCCGGTGCCCGCGCCGACCGATGCGGTCAGTCCGGTGCGTTCGCGCACCACCGCGCGCAGCCCGGCGCAGAACTCGTGGACCCGCGCCACGCTCGCACCCGCCAGCTCGGCGGGCTCGCCGAAGGCCTCGTCGAACGACAGCGTCTCCAGCACCGGCACGGACTCGCGCAGCGCGTCGAACACCAGCCCGCTCAGATGCGCGTAGACGGCGCCGCGCGGCGGCACCACCACAGCGGCGGGTCCGACCATCCGCCTGGCCTGGTGCATCGGCATGGCCGAGCGGGCACCGAAGGCCCTGGCCTCGTAGCTCGCGCCCGCCACCACGCCGCGCGCGCCCGTGCCACCGACCAGCACCGGTCTGCCCCGCAGGGTGGGCCGGGTGAGCTGCTCGGCCGAGGCGAAGAAGGCGTCCATGTCGATGTGCAGCACCCACCGGCGCGCGGTGCGCCCGGCCTCGGGCTGTTCCGGTGCGGTACTCACGTACCGGAATCTACGTCAGCGCCCCGACAGGTCGGGGCGAGCACGGCGGCTCACCCTCGGCGGCTCACCCTCGGCGGCTCACGTCCGGCGGGTCACGCCCGGCCGGTCACGGGATGGCTGCGGACTTGCTGCCGGGCAGCTGGTGGTGAACCAACCGCCGGACCCACGTAAACCCACCGTCACCAGCCGTGATAGCCGTGGCGGATCGCGGGTCCGGTTGGCCCGATTCCCCGCGCCGGGTATGTGATGATCGAGGGCATGAAGATCCGCAAGGCCGTCATTCCGGCCGCAGGTATCGGCTCCCGGCTGCTTCCGCTGACCAAGGCGATTCCCAAGGAGATGCTTCCGGTCGGCGACAAACCGGTCATCGAACACACCGTGCGCGAGCTGGTCGCCTCCGGCATCACCGACATCACCATCGTGGTCAGCGGTGGCAAGCACGTCATCCAGGACCACTTCCGCCCCAACCCCGCCCTGGTCGAGCAGCTGCGCGCCGACGGGAAGACCGCCTTCGCCGACGCGGTGGCCGAGGTCGGCGAGCTGTCCCGGCTCGGCCACATCACCTATCTCGACCAGCACGGCCCCTACGGCAACGGCACCCCGGTGCTCAACGCCGCACGCACCATGGGCGACGAGCCGATGCTGGTGTTGTGGCCCGACGACGTGTTCGTCGCCGAGATCCCGCGCGCCCAGCAGCTCATCGACGCCTACGAGCGCACCGGCGCGCCGGTGCTGGCGCTCATGCCGATGGACCCGGCCGACTCGCAGCGCTACGGCGTGCCGGTGGTCACCGACGATCTCGGCGACGGCCTGCTGCGCATCACCGGCCTGCGGGAGAAGCCCAAGCCCGAGGACGCGCCGTCGAACTTCGCGGCCATCGGCGGGTACGTGGTGACGCCGGGCATCATCACCGAGCTGCGCCGCCAGACCGACGCCTGGTACGAGCACCGCACCGGCGAGGTCTACCTGACCGACGCGATCAATGTCTACGCCGCCGAGAACCCGGTCTTCGGCCAGGTCATCAAGGGCCGCTGGTACGACACCGGCAATCCGGCCGACTACCTGGTCGCGCAGTTCGCCAGCGCACTTGCCCACCCGCAGTACGGCCCGCTGCTGCGCCAGATGGCGGCCGAGCTGGACTGAACGCCCCCGCCGGCGGCTCCACGCGTCAGAAGCGACGGATGCTGTAGACGGTGAAGTGGCTCAGCGGTGTCAGCCCGACCGGCACGCCGCGGCCGTAGGCGTTGAGCACCTGCCCGAAACCGGCGTAGATGCCCACGTGCGAGGCGTCGGGGTTGAGGATCACCACGTCGCCGGGCGAGAGCGCCCACATCGGCACCGGGGCGCCGACCTCGGCCTGCTCCCAGGTCGTGCGCGGCAGCGGCACCCCCACCTGCCGGAACGCCCACTGCACCAGTGCCGAGCAGTCCCAGGAGTGCGGTCCCATGGCGCCCCATTCATAGGGCTTGCCCACCTGGGTGGTCGCCGCCGCGAGCGCGCCGAGCCCGGCCACGCTTGGCACGGGCAGCGCGGCCGAGCCGCTGGCGCTGCCGGAACCGAGGCCCGAGCCGAGACCGGAACCGGTGCCGGAACCCGTGCCGGAACCGGTTCCGCTGCCGGTGCCCGACCCGCTGCTCAGGCCGGAGGCGACCGGGGACGGCTCGGCCGTCGCGACGCCGCCGAGGATCACCGAGGTCACGGTGGTGGCGAGCAGGCCGGTGGCCAGGCGCCGCAGCGTTCGCCGCGGGCGTCGGGTGGCGGGCCGGGTGTGCTGCGAACGCGCGGCGCGCTGCCGGGTCCCCGGTTGCCGGATGATGCGAGCGGAACGTCTGATCATGCGAACGCGGCCTCCCTGTCGGCCAGGCGGTCCGCGACGTTCGTCGACCCACGCGGTCGTCTCATGGGCGGCGCAGCGGACCCTCGGTCAACTCCCGCGGCCTGCGTCGCGCGCACGGCCACGGGGACATGGGTGGAACTCGTCGACTAGTCACACCGGCACCAGCGGTAAGCATGTGCCCCAACTGCAACACCCGCGATTCTGCCGGTTCGCCTAACCGATCGACCAGGGTTCAGCAAACATCCAGCATGTGATTTGAATCACATGCACGCTCTGTCATGACGCACGACGGGGGGGGGGGGGGGGGGGGGGGGGGCGCCCCCCCCCCCCCCCCCCCACGCCTCCTGTGTGTCGGTCACTCGGGGGCCTCGCGGCTGGTCTTCGGCTGCACGTGAATGACGTGGTACATGACGACGGAGTCGATGCGTTCCCCGCGTTCGCCGTCCTGTTCGGCCAGGTACTCCCACTCCACGTTGTG
>NZ_JARWRU010001112.1 GCF_029867845.1 Nocardia farcinica
GGGGGGGGGCCGCGCCGGGGCGCGGGTCACCGCCCGCCCGCCCGCGCGGGGGGCCCCGGGGGGGGGGGCGCCCCCCGCCGCCCCGCCCGGCACGCCGACCGACGCCAACGGCAGGGCGGCGGCACGGTCGCCCACGGTCAGCAGCCACCACAGCGGCGGGGCGGCCGCGTGCAGGATCGCCTGCGCCACCGGCGGCCAGAGCCAGCCGATCGCCGCCGCCAGCGCCCCGAGCACCGTGATGGGCGCCACGACCGGCGCGACCAGCACGTTCGCCGCGATCGCGACCAGGCTCACCCGTCCCGTCAACGCCACCATCACCGGCAGGGTCACGGTGAACGCGGCGGCCGAGACCGCCACGAGTTCGGCGGGGAGCTGCCACCACCCCCGGTCCCGCAGCCGGTCCGCCCATCCCGGTGCGAGCAGGATCAGCCCGCCCGTCGCCAGCACCGACAACGCGAACCCCGCGCTCACCGCCAGCTCCGGGCGGATCGTCAGCACGCCGACGACGGCGGCGCAGAGGGCGGGCAACGCCTGCTTCCTTCTGCCGGTGAGCAGCGCGAGCAAGGTCACCGTCCCCATCGCGGCGGCGCGCAGCACACTCGGGTCCGGCCGGGCGATCACCACGAACATCGCCATCGCCGCGCCCGCGGCCGCCACCGATGCCCGCGGCCCCAAGGTCATCCGGCGGGCCAGCGCCAGCACCGCGGTGGCCACGATAGCGAAGTTCGCCCCGCTGACCACGCACAAATGCTGCAGTCCCGCGGTTTCGAACTCTTCGCGCACCACCTCCGGCAGCAGGCCGGTGTCGCCGACCACCAGCGCGGGCAGCAGGCCGGCGGCCTCCTCGGACAGGGCCGCTGCCGACGCCTCGCGCAGACCGGCCCGCACCGTGCCCGCGACGCGCTCCCACCACGGCGACGGCCCCGCGACCGCGGGCGCGCTGTGTGCCCGCAAGACCGCCACCGTGAGGTCCCGGCGTGCCGGCTGCCCCACCCGGGCGTCGAAGGTGATCGCCTGTCCGGGGACCACCGACGCCCAGCCGTCCCCGGAAGCGAGCACCACGACCGCTCCCCCGCCGCGCACCACCGCGTCACCGCGCCGATACCGCTCCAGCTCCGCGTACACCACCCACCGCTGCTCGCCGTCGAACGATGTGCCGCGCACCGGTTTCGGATCGGTGGACGGAGTCACGACGACCTCGACGCGCGCCTTCTCCCCCAGTGCGCGCAGCGGGTGGGTGTCGACCTGGTGGGCCCGCCAGCTCGTCGCCAGAGCGAACCCCGCGGTCACCGCCGCCGTCGCGAGCAACACGATCGCCACCACGCGCGGGCCGCCTGCCCGGCGGACCAGGACGGCCCGGCCGTTTCGTGGGCGCGGTACGCCCCTGCACAACCGGGTGAGCCCTGCCCTGGTCCGGTGCCGCCCGATCACGCCGCGCACACCCCCGGCAGAGGGCACCGACCGTCGCCGGACGGCACCGAGGACGATCCCCCCTCGGCGCCCCGACGCCACTGCCCAACAGCCCACTGCGAGCACCGACGCCGCCGCGGCCAGCAGAACACCGATCGGCCACCCGCATCGGATCACCAGCAGGGTGGTCACCCAGCAGCTCAGCGCCGCCGGCACCAGCCGTGCGTCGAGATGCTCGGTCCGCCTTCGCCTCTCGCCCACCACCGCGCGCCGAACGCCGATGGCCACGCGCGTCGCGCGGTCCTTCGGCCAGGAGCCCGCCGGCACGACACCCAGCCTGTGTCGTGGCCCCTCCGGCCTGCCGTCGCCCCGGCCCGCGCGATCGGTGGTCTCCGCGCCGCCCCTGTTCCGAACGGAGATCTGGCTGCCCGTATCCACGGCGCACGCGTGCGGTGCGATGGGCGACCGGTGTGGCCGCCGTGGCCGGGCGGCCGAAACGCTTCCCCAGCGGATCTCCCGGCGTGGCCACGGTGCCTGCCCGCCGTCGGCACGGCGTCGGCTGCCGCGGGCTCCGCTGGTCATACCGTCACCAGATCGCGCAGCCGGGCGAGGCGGGTGGGTCCGATGCCGTCCACTTCGGCGAGCTGGTCGACCGAGCCGAAGCGGCCGTTGGCCGTGCGCCAGGCCAGGATGGCGCGGGCGGTGACCGGGCCGATGCCGGGCAGGTCGTCGAGTTCCTCCTCGGTGGCGGTGTTGAGGTTCACCTTCGCCGCGGGGCCGGTCTGTGCGCCGGGCCCGGTGCCCGCGCCGGAACCGGAGGAGCTGATGGTCGCGCTCCCCGAAGGGCCGGCTCCGTCCGGTGTCGAGCCGACCACGATCTGGTCGCCGTCCCGGACGCGCTGGGCGAGGTTGAGGCCGGTCAGGTCGGCGCCTTCGCGTGTCCCTCCCGCCGCGGCGAGGGCGTCGGCGACGCGGGCGCCCTCGGGCAGCCGGACCAGACCGCTGGTGTGAACCAGACCGACGACACTCACCACGAGCTCCGCCGGGGCGCCGGCGGTGGCGGCGAGGGTGAGTGCGACATCCGCCACCGGGGTGGTCGAGGCGGGTACACCCGGCCCCACGGTGGTGGTCGGCACGGCGGCGAGGGCGGGAACGGGCTGCGCGACCGGACGTTCGCGCAGGACCACGAAGGCCGTGACGACGAGGGCGAGCAGTCCGACGGCCGCCAGGGTGAGCGCGCCCCGGCGGCCGGGGTCGATCCGCGTGCCTGCCGAGCCGACCGCGCCGTCGGGATCGAAATCGACTGTCTCCTCACGGTGTTCGCGGCGACCATCCCGACGGGATCCGACCGGGAAGCCGTGGGCGGCGGCGACCGTCCCGTCATCGTCGCCTCCGGGACCGCCGCGCCTGTCACCGCCGCGCCAGCCAGCGCCGTCGTGTCCGTCAGGACCGCCGCGCCCGTCAGGACCGCCGCGCCCGTCAGCGCCGTCCCCGTCGTGGTCGTCGCGGTCGTCAGCGCTGTCCCCGTCGTCCCCGTCGCGGAGCCAGTGCGGTGGCCGGACATCGGCCACCCCCTCGGCCACCGCGGTGGCGGCCGGTGCGTGCATGTCCTGCGCCCCGTCGGCCTTTCCATCGGCGGACCAGACGCGGCCACGCGGCAGACCGTCGGTCATCGCACCGGCCGACGACGCCCGGACGGCGGCCGGATCGGCGACGGCGGCGGTCACGGAATCCGCCCCGTGCCGGGGTGTATCACCGCCGACGGCCGCGCCCGGCGCCTGTCGCGGATGACCGATGCCCGCCGGCTGCCCCGGCGGAAGCACCGCCGCCCGGCTCGCACCCACTCGCTCGGACAACACCCCCAGTCGGCGGCGACGCCGCTCGCGTTCGTCGATTCGCACCATGGCGGCGAGAGTACGGCTCGGCCGTGCCGGAAAACGGTGCGCGAACAGGGGATTCGACGGGCCTGTGGACAACTCGGAGGTTGGGGACAACTCAGCGGCGCGGGGCTGTGCCCCGGCGGTTCAGCCGCACCCGCCGGGGACGACGAGAACGCCGAGCGCGCCGACGCCGAGATGGACGCCGAGCACGGGGCCGAACTCGGCGACGATCAGTTCGGTGATGCCGGGGATGCGTTCGCGCAGCTGGTTCGCGATGATTTCGGCGGTGTCGGCGGCGCCGAGGTGCTGGACCGCCACGGCGGCGCCGTGCTGGCCTGCCGCGTCGACGGCGGCGGCGAGCAGGCGAGCGTGGGCCTTGGACCGGGTGCGGGCCTTCTCCCGCAGTTCCAGGCGGCCTTCGACGAGCTGCAGGATCGGCTTGGTGACCAGCTCGCTGCCGAAGAACGAGGCCGCGCTGCTCAGACGGCCGCCGCGGCGCAACTGCTCGGTGCGGTTGACCAGGATGAAGGTCCGAGCCCGGTGAGCTGCGGTGACGGCGGTCTCGTACACCTCGTCCAGGCCCGCGCCCGCGGCCGCGCGACGGGCGGCGGCCAGGGTCGGCAGGCCGGTGGCCAGGCCGGCGCCGAGGGAGTCGACCAGGCGGATGCGGGCGTCGGGGCCGAGGTCGCACACGGCCTGCCTGCCCGCCTCCCAGGTCGCCGAGAGCTGGCGGGACAGGTGCACGGCCACCACGCCGTCACCGTGGCTGCGTTCCAGCGCGTGTTCGTAGACCTCGCGCATCTCGCCGGGCGAGGCCGCCGAGGTGGTCACCGTGTCGGAGCTGTAGTCGATCTCCACCGGGTCGACGCCGTCACGGATCGCTCGATCCCCGATCAGCACGTGCAACGGGACGACGGCGACGCCGAGCTCGTCCACCGTTGCGGTGGGCAGGCCCGCCGACGAATCGGTGACGACCACGACGGCCACGGACTACCGAACCTCCTGCAAGGTCTTGACCATCGCGTTCGCGACCGCGGTGTGCCCGTCCCAGCCCCAGTGGATGCCGTCGGGGTTGGCGTCGCCGGAGAAGATGTTCTCCCGCACCGCCTCCCCGAGATCCACCAGCGGCACCGAGGTCTGCTCCGACCAGGCACGCAGCGCCTTCTCCGCCCGCGGGCGACCGGAGTGCACCCGGCCGTAGGCGTCGCAGTTGTGCACCGAGGGCAGCACCGCCACGAACGGCAGGTCCGGGCGCAGCTGGGACAGCGCCTGACGCGACTGCTCCAGATAGTCCACGCTCAGTTTCGGCGGCAGTGCCACCGGACGGCCCAGCTTCGACAGTTTCGGCTGCAGCCAGTTGTAGACATTGCGCACCACCCGGCGCAGGGCGGGCGGACGGATGTAGCGGATGAGTTCACGCAGCGCGGTCGGCAACGGCGAGGGCAGAGTGTCCATGCCGCCCACCGCGAAGACCACGGCCGAGGCCTTCGGCACCGCCGCCCAGATCCTGGGGTCGCCGATGAGCGCCCAGTAGGCGTCCCGGGTGGTCCAGCCGATCCGGCCGACCAACTCCACGTCCCAATCCAGCTCGGCGGCCACCAGATTCGGCCAGATTCGCGGATGGTCGGCGGGCAGGCCGCCCTTCGGGCCGAAATAGGCCAGCGAATCGGCGACGACGATCAGGACCGGCCGCTGGGCGGGCTCGGGCGCCTGCGCCTGTTCGTCGGGTGCGGGCGCGGAGGGCGCGGCCACCTCGGGGACGGCCACGCCGCCTGCCGAGGTTCCCTCCGACGTCCCCGCGAGGTCCGCGTCGGCATCGACTGCCGTGGCATCCGCTGCCTCGGGGGGTTCGGCCGTCGCGGCGGCTTCGGTCGCGGCGGCTTCGGGGAGACCGGTCTCGGAACGACCGGCCTCGGCAGCGACACCCTCGGCAGAGGCTGTCCCGGACGGCTCCGCGACGAGCGCACCCACCGCGTCGGCCCCCGCCGTATCGGCGGCGCCGTCGGCACCGGCGGTGCCGCCGGCCTCGGCCGATGCGTCGGCCTCCGCCACATCCCCGGCCTCCGCCACATCGCCGGCCTCGGCGACAGCGGTTTCGACGGCGGGTGCCTCCTCGGGAGGGGCGTTCGCGCTGTCGGGAGTGGAGTCACCGTCGCAGGCCTGTGCCTGCTCACCCTCGCCCTCGGCTCCGCCGGTGGAACCCGAAGCGTCCGAATCCGATTCGGGCTGCTCGGTCCTGGCCGGAGCATCGGTCACCGGGGAACTGGGGAACGGTCCGCCGAACAGCACGTCCGGCAGTTGGCGTTCGGCCTTGGCCGACACCTTCAGCTTGAACAGCTCGTCGGGCACCGACCGCGGCTCCTCGCCACGACCGCGCCCGCCCGTCACGACGTCATCGTCCGGGAGTTCGGCGCCGACCTGCCTCGGCGCGGGCGGCGGCCCGCCGAACAGCGCGTCGGGAAGTTGACGTTCCGGTTTGGCGCTGACCTTCCGCCGGAACAGTTCGTCCGGCACGGACCGGTCGGGCTCATCAGAGGACATCGGGTGCTACCTTCGCCGCTGCGTTCCACACATCGAGACGCCAGCCGGGCTGGTCGATGCCTGGACCGTGGCTGCTCAGCTGCACCCAGCTGGTATTGGCCAGTCCACCGAGGATGGGCCAGTTCTGCGGCGGCAGTTCGAGCAGCGCGGCCGTCAAGGCGGCGATCAGCCCGCCGTGCGCAACGAGGATGATAGTCCCGCCGGGCCAATCCTGCCGTTCCTTGTACAACTCCTGTACCACCGGCAGCGCCCGCGCGCCGACCTCGAGTTTGCTCTCCCCGCCCGGCGGGCGGTAGGTGGCGTCGAGCCGCCAGGCCACCCTGGCGCCGGGTGCCCGCGCGTCCACGTCGATGTGCGTCAGGCCCTGCCACTCGCCGAGATGGGTCTCGCGCAGGCGCGGATCCACCGTGATCGGCACGTCGGTGTG
This sequence comes from Nocardia farcinica, assembly GCF_029867845.1. Classification (GTDB taxonomy): domain Bacteria; phylum Actinomycetota; class Actinomycetes; order Mycobacteriales; family Mycobacteriaceae; genus Nocardia; species Nocardia farcinica_A. The sequence goes on from NZ_JARWRU010001112.1 coordinate 6,259, forward strand.
ATCGGCGAACGCCAGCGCGGTCTCGTGGGCGCGGCGCAGGTCCGAGCTGACGATGGCGATGGCGTTACGCGAAACGAGTTCGCGGGCGGCCTCTTTCGCCTGCCTGCGGCCCAGCTCGGTGAGGTCGGTGTCGATCTGGCCCTGCATGCGGTCGGCGGCGTTCCATTCGGTCTGCCCGTGGCGCAGCAGGATCAGCGTGCGGACCCCGGCGTACTTGTTCACGCGTCGTTTTCTCCCTCGGCGGCCGTCTCCGGCCGCGGCCCCCCGACTCCCTCGACCGGCAGGACGGGGCAGTCCTTCCAGAGGCGTTCCAGCGCATAGAAATTACGTTCGTCATTGTGCTGGATGTGCACGACGACGTCGACATAGTCCAGCAGCGCCCAGCGGCCCTCGCGGGTGCCCTCGCGGCGGACCGGACGGTGCCCGGCCGCGCGCAGCTTCTCCTCGACGTTGTCGACGATGGCGTTGACCTGGCGCTCGTTGGGCGCCGAGGCGATGATGAAGCAGTCGGTGATCACCAGTTGCTCGGAGACGTCGAGCACGACCACGTCGGTGGCCAGCTTCTCGTCGGGGCCCCCCCCCCCCCCCCCCCCCCCCCAGTTGGCGGGGGGGGGCCCCCCCACCCGCAACCCACCCCCCCGGGGACCGGGGAGGGGAAAAACAGTAACATACCCGGGCGGG
>NZ_JARWRU010001113.1 GCF_029867845.1 Nocardia farcinica
CAGGAATTGCCACGGGATCCGGTTGCCCGCAAACGCTCCTATGTTTACGGCGGACTGAAGGGCTAACTGGGTTGCGCGAACGTCTTACCCGCCCGCTCCGCAGCGGCGAGCCAGAACTGTTTACTCAGCATCGCCCGCTCCCTCGGTCTTGCGGGTGCGGGTGCGAGTGGTCTTAGGCTTCACCTCACCGGCATCGGTCTTCTACGCGGGCGCACTGGCCGGGTTGGGCAGCAGACCCCCCGCGGCAGCGATCCCCCCACGCCCCGAGAACGCCAACCCCGCCCCCCCGGGGCGGGGGCCCACACCATCTCCGGTTTCGTGGCCAGGCTCGGCGATCCCGCGGGCATCCCGGTCGACGACGGCGAGGCCTACCGGGCCGAGGACCTGGTCGCCACCGCGCTGTTCTGCCTGATCAACCTGACCACCGAGCATCTGTCCGGGGCGGCGGAGTTCTTCGCGACCCATCCCGGCGACTGGCCCGCCGAGCACGTGCGGGCGCTGCGCGAGGCGCTGGACTATCTCGGCCTGAAGGCGGTCGTGCTGACCAGCGAGGCCGGTCTGCCCTCCGCCGGCACCGGCGCGCCGGGCAAGAAGTTCGCCTACGACGCCGCGCGCGCCGCCCTGACCGCCGTGCTCGCCACCCCCGCCGGACTCACCCCGCCCGACCCGACCACGGCCGAGAACTCCACGGTGGTCACCGACGTCATCCCCGCGGTGCCCGCCCCCGAGCCGCAGCAGGCCTACTCGGCCGCGATGCCCGCTCCGGCGGTGCCGCCGGCCGCCGTCACCGCCGTGTCCTCGGACGCGGCGGCCGCACAGCAGGCGGAGTCCGGCCCGGCGGCCCCCCTCGCCGCACCGCAGACCACCGGCGCCGACCCGGTGACGGCCGGACCGAAGAGCGACGGCGGCAACAAGATCCCGGTGCTCGTCGCTGTCGCCGCGCTGACCGGGCTCGTCCTCGGCGGCATCGGCGTCGCGGTACTGCTGCAGGACGAACAGACCCCAGCGCCGCCGAACCTGTCCGACGCGCAGTCCCCGGCGTCGAGCACCCACGCGCCGCCCGCCACCGCCGAGAGCCCGACCCGGAAATCC
>NZ_JARWRU010001114.1 GCF_029867845.1 Nocardia farcinica
GGGGGGGCTCGTCGGCCCCGCCCCCCGCCCCCCCGGGGGCGCGGGCCCGCCGCGCCCCGCCCCCCCCCCCCCGGGCCACCTCCTCGGTTCAGCGTCTATGTCGCTCGATACCCGGATTCGGATGAGGGCCAGTCGGTCACCGTTATCGACACTCGAACTCAGCGGGTGACCGCGACGATCCCGGTGGGCCGGATCTTTCCGAGATCGCCCCGGTCGATCGCTGTCGACACCGCGACCCACGGTGACGATCCGACATACATCGACGTGGACCCGCGAACTCATCACGTCTATGTGCCAACGAGAACGCCGATCAGATCGAAGTGATCGCTCCGTGCTGAGGACGATCTGTGGTGGCTGCCGCACGGCGGGGTGTCCCGAGCTGCCGGGGGCGTCGTGGTGATCAGGTCACGGCGCGGAGTCAGGTCACCGGTGCGGTTGTCTTCTCAGGCATTCGGATCGCGCCGCAGAGGAGGGCGGCGAGGGCGCACAGGCTCGCGGCGGTGAAGAAGGCGATGTCGTAGGAGCCGTGGGCGGTGCGGACGTAGCCCGCGCCGAAAGCGGCCACGGCGGCGCCCAGCTGGTGGGCGGCGAAGACCCAGCCGAAGACGACGGGGGTGTTCGCGCCGAAGTAGTGGCGGCAGATGGCGAGGGTGGGCGGGACGGTGGCCACCCAGTCGAGGCCGTAGAAGATGACGAAGACCCAGATGCCGGGTTCGGTGGTGGGGGAGAGCAGCGCGGGCAGGGCCATGAGGGACAGGCCGCGCCCGAGGTAGTAGACCACGAGCAGGACGCGGGGATCGACCCGGTCGGTGAGCCAGCCGGACAGGACGGTGCCGGCGATGTCGAACAGGCCGACGGTGGCCAGCAGGCTCGCGGCGACGGTGGTCGGCATGCCGTGGTCGTGCGCGGCGGGGATGAAATGGGTGCCGATCAGGCCGTTGGTGCTCATGCCGCAGATGGCGAAGCTACCCGCGAGCAGCCAGAAGGCGGGGACGCGGGTGCCGCGGAGCAAGCCGGCGGCAGCGGCGGTGAAGCTGCCGTTGGGCAGCGGGTCGGGTTCGGCGTCGGGGGAGCCGCCGTAGGGGCCGGTGTCGCCGGGACGGTCCCGGATGAAGACGAGCACCAGGGGGACGACGGCCAGGGCGGCGGCGGTGACGATCAGGCTCGCCCAGCGCCAGCCGAAGCGGGCGGTGACATCGGCGACGATCGGCAGGAAGACGAGCTGACCCGCCGCGCCCGCCGCGGTGAGGATGCCGGTGACGGTGCCGCGGCGGGCGACGAACCAGCGGGTGGAGATGGTTGCCACGAAGCCCATGGAGATCGATCCGGTGCCGAGGCCGACCAGCACGCCCCACAGCAGCACCATCTGCCAGCTCGCGGTCATGAGCACGCCGACGCCGGTGCCCGCGGCGATGAGCAGCAGCGCGCCGGTGAGGATCGGGCGGACGCCGAAACGGTCCATCAGCGCGGCGGCGAAGGGGGCGGTGACGCCGAACAAGACCATGTTGACCGACATGGCGACGCCGATGGTGGCGTGCGACCAGCCGAACTCGTCGTGCAGCGGGGTCATCATGACGCTCGGCACGGCGCGGAAGCCCGCGGCGCCGATGATGGCGATGAAACTGACGGCGGCGACGATCCAGGCGTAGTGCAGCCGGGGCGCCGGGCGGTGCGGGGCGGCGGTCTCGCCGCGTTCGAGTTCGGTCGTCACGAGCAGACAGCATCCGGCAGCGCGCGACCGGTCACCAGTGGCAGGATTGCCAATATGTCGGAAATTCGTGCCATTGCTTACGCCGAGGCGCCCTGGCGTCGTCATCGGGTGGTGGTGTTGTTGCTGGAACCGGTGGTCGGGTTCGACGCGACGATCCCGCCGCTGGTGTTCGGGGAGGTCACCGACGACGACGGTGAGCCGCTGTACGAGGTGGTGACCTGCTCGCTGCGGACCGGGCCGATGCGCACCACCGGCGGATACGGGCTGGTGGCCGAGCGCGGGGTGGAGGCGCTGGCCGAGGCGGACACGGTGATCGTGCCGGGCACACGGTTCCCGCCCGCCCGCCGGGAGGGCCGGGTGACCGAGGAGGTGGCCGCGGCGCTGGCGAGTATTCCGGCGGGCGCGCGGCTGGTGTCGATCTGCACCGGGGCGTTCGTGCTGGCGGCGGCGGGACTGCTCGACGGCAGGCGCGCGACGACGCACTGGCGCTACGCCGAGGACTTCCGACGGCTGTTCCCCTCGGTGGACCTGGACGAGACGGTGCTGTTCGTCGACGAGGGGACATTGCTGAGTTCGGCGGGCCTGGCCGCGGGCATCGACCTGTGCCTGCACATGATCCGTCGCGACCACGGGGCCGCGGTGGCCAACCGGATCGCCCGCTACTGCGTGGTGCCGCCGTGGCGGGAGGGCGGGCAGGCGCAGTTCATCGAACACCACGTGCCCGAACACGACGAGCGCAGCACGGCGGCGGTGCGGGCGTGGGCGCTCGAGCACCTGGCGGAGCCGTTGAGCGTGGCGGTGCTGGCGGCGCGCGCCAGAATGAGTCCGCGCACGCTCGCCCGGCGGTTCCAGGCGGAGACGGGAATGTCGCCGGGCGCATGGATCAGAGACCGGCGGGTGGACCGTGCCAGGGAGTTGCTGGAGTCGGGGGACTTGCCGGTGGACGTGGTGGCGGAGATGTCCGGGCTCGGCTCGCCGGACAACCTGCGTCACCACATGCGGCGCGGACTCGGCATGTCGCCGTCGGCTTATCGCAGGACGTTCGCCGGGCAGTGAGCAAGCGGTGAGTGCGCGCGCCGGGCGGCGGGATCGGGATCGATCGGTGCGCGCACCTCGACAGCGGGCGTAGCCGGGAGTTGACTGGAGGCACCACTCCTACCAGCTCTCGGAGGCAGGCATGATCATCATCGGGCTCGTCGTCCTGATCGCCGCTGTGATCGTCGGTGTGGTCGGGGTGATGGACCACACCGGCAGCGCGCACGCCCTGACCGATGAGTTCTCGGTATTCGGCTACCACGTGACCGGGTCCACCGGAATGCTGTTCCTCTACGGCATCGCGGTGGGCGCCATCGGCATGTTCGGCTTGAGCGTGTTGCTCACCGGGGCGCGCCGCAACGCCCGGCAGGCCCGCCACGCCCGCCGGGAGCTGAAGCAGACCCGCCGCGAGGCCGCCGCGCCGGTCGGGGAGACCGCCCAGCCGATCCGCACCGAGCGGAACTGGCGTCATCCGTTCGGCGGTTCCACCGGGGGGCCGACGGTGGCGCCGCGCTGAATCGGCGCAGGCGGGAACGATGCCGATCCGCACGCGGCCGGTGCGGCGGTGTCTGGGCCAGGGATGTCCGCGATCAGCTCCGCCCGGCCGGCCGGATGGTGTGCCCGCCGCAGCCGGGGTCGTCACGAGAGGCGACCACTTCGAAGCTCTACGGCCTCACCTGTTCCCCGGCTCGGTCGTGCTCGCGGGCTCGGCGGCCCGCAGCAGGACCGCCGCCAGGTCGAGCAGGTGGTGGGCGGGCCCGCCCGGCGGATAGACCCCGCCCACGGCGCACGCGCCGACGATCGCGCCGTGGAGTTGATCGGCCAGCCGCTCGCTGTCGGCGACCTCGAGGCGGGCGGTGAGCGCGCGCAGGCGGCGACGCAATTCCTCCTCGTGACGCAGGCAGCGTGCCCGGATGGCGGCCTGGCCGACGTCGAACTCGGCCGCGGTGTTGACGAACGCGCAGCCTCGGTAGCCGTCTCGGGTGGCCAGCTGCTGGATGCGGGCCAGCTGGGCGTCGAGCTCCTCGCGCGGGCCGGGGTGGCGGCGGGCGGTCTCGTCCCACGCCGCCCAGAAGACCTCGTCGCGCTTGTCGAGCACGGCCAGGATCAGGTCGTCCTTGTTCGGAAACCACCGGTAGAGGCTGGCTTTGGCCATGCCGGACCGCCGGACGACCTCGTCCACGCCGGTGGCGCGCACCCCGTTGGTGTAGAACAGTTCGGCCGCGACGTCGACCAGCTTCTCGCGCGCGGCGGCGCCACGCAGCTGTTTCGGCTTGCCGGTCACGACCGCTCCGCCGGGTCGACGACGATGGCGGTCTTGCCGAACACGCCGCGTCGCGCCGCCCACTGCTGCGCCTCGGGCGCGCGCTCCAGCGGGAACTCGGCGTCGACGGCGATGCGCAGGATGCCCATGTTCATGAGCGTGGCGTTGGAGGTCAGCGCCACCGGGTCCGGCTCGACCAGGCACGAGCTCGCGTCGATGCCGCGTGCGGCGGCGTCTTCCCGGTAGGTCGGGATGGACCAGGCGGTGGCCAGGGCGACCGAGCCGCCGGGTGCCACGTGTTCGAACAGCGCGCGGCCGAACTCGTGACCGACATAGTCGATCAGATGATCGACCTCTCCGATCGCCGCGACCGCCCCGGCGTCGTCGTAGTCCACGCACATCGCGGCGCCGAACTCGTGGAGCCGCTCGTGATGCGCCGTACGGGCCAGTGCGACGACCTTCGCCCCTCGCGCGGCCGCGAGCTGCACGGCGACGTGCCCCACGCCGCCGCCCGCACCGTCGATCAGCACGCGGGAGCCGGGCCGCACCCGGGCCGCGTCGAGCATCTGCCACGCGGTCAGCACCGCCATCGGCGCGCACCCGGCCTCCACGAAGCCCACCGAGGAGGGCATGGGGATCAGATGGTGGGCGGGCACGGTCACGTACTCGGCGTAGGTGCCCGCCGGGTAGGGGAACCAGGCCAGCCCGAACACCGGGTCGCCGACCTGGTGGCGGGTCACGCCGTAGCCGACGGCGTCGACCACGCCCGCGACGTCCCAGCCCGGCACGAAAGGCAGCTGCATGGACTGCTCGTAGCCGGAGTTGCGGCCGGTGTGGACGTCGATGGGATTGACGCTGGTTGCGCGCATGGCGACGCGGACCTCGCCCGCCGCCGGCTCGGGGCGGGTGACCTCGGCGAGGGTCAGGGGCGACCCCCACTCGTCGTGTCGTGCCGCCCGCATGGGGCTCGTTCCTGGTTGCCTGGCGCCGACGATCACGGCGGCCTCCTTCTTCCCTAAAGAGACAGATCTGTCTCTTTATAGCACGGGGAAGCCGCCGCGCACCCGGTCAGCCGGAGGCGATGTCGTCGGCCAGCGGCGCCACGGCGCCGATGATCTGGTCGATCAGGTCGGGCGCGACGCCGGCGGCGGCGAGCGAATCGGTCAGATGACCGGCGACGAGGCCGAAATGTTTCATGGTGATGCCGCGCCCCTGGTGTACCTGCTTCATCGGGGCGCCGCGGTAGGGGTCGGGACCGCCGAGCGCGGCGGCGAAGAACTCGACCTGCTTGCCGCGCAGGCGATTCATGTTGGTCCCGCTGAAGAAACCGGCCAGATCGTCATCGGCCAGCACGCGGGTGTAGAAGTCGGCGACCACGGCTTCGAGCGCTTCGTAGCCGCCGATGCGGTCGAAGATCGGGGCGGTGGTCTCGGTCGACGGTTGCGCATTCGCTTCGGTTGGAGTGCTCATACCCCACTTCATCAGCCGGATATTGCCCCGCCGTGAGCGCGGCGTCGCGCCCCCGTTGCCCGGTGTGCCGATCCGATTGCCCCGTCCTCACCATCGAGAGGGGATGGCTGTGAGGTCGGCCGCCGCCGCGAAACCCGAGGTGGCGGCGGCCTTTCGGAGAAGAAAGTGAATCAGGGCTTGTCCGGGTCCAGTGCGTCCTTGACCTTGCCGATCAGGCCCGCCTCGGTGCCGAGGGCTGCCGAGCGGGGCTTGCCGAGTGAGCCGTCGTAGGTGGCGAACAACTTCGGGTCCGGCGGCGGGGCGCTCGCCTTGTCGCCCAGCGGCTGCGGGTCGGCGAGGAAGCGGTTCTCGTGCACGCCGTCGGGGGCCATGCCGCGCGCCCAGGCGCCCTGGTCGGAGGCGTCGCCGTCGGACAGGTGCCACAACGTGGTGGCGTGCTCGGCGTGCTCCTCGTCGAACAGCGCGTTCGGCGCAACGGTGTCCTCGACCCCGTCCTCCTTCAACTGCTCGATCGCGGCCAGCCACATGTTCTGGTGGTAGGTGTCGCGGGCGAGGTTGAATTTCAGCATGTCCTTGACGCCGGGATCGTCGGTCATGTGGTAGAGCCGGGCGGTCTGGACCCGGCCCTGGGCCTCGGCGGCCACATTGGCGCGGAAGTCGGCCAGCAGATTCCCGCTGGCGACGATGAACCGTCCGTTCCACGGCACGCCGTTGCTGTCGGCCAGCGTCGGGCCGCCGCCGGACACGATGGCCTGCTGCGGGTCCATGCCGCCCAGCACCGCGGCGACCACCGGATCGGCGGCGGCCTCCTTGGTGGCGCGGGTGGCGGGTGCGCCCTCCAACAGCCGGGCGACCATGGTGGCGATCATCTCGACATGACCGATCTCCTCGGTGGCCACATCCATGATCAGGTCCTTGTACTTGCCCGGCATACGACAATTCCAGCCCTGGAACAGATATTGCATCGTCACGGTCATCTCGCCGTACGCGCCGCCGATCAGCTCCTGCAACTTGCGTGCAACTTGCGCGCGTAGACGGGGTCCGGCTTTTCGGGTTTGGCATCGAATTGCAGATAGTCGGTATGACGGAACATGCAGCCCTCCGAAATGTGGTCCGGTCCTTGCCTCGGAGCGGTTACCCCCGGGTCGAGGGGTAAACGGGCAGGCATGTTACGGCTGGTTTACGGTGCCGGGGCCGCGAATCCGGCCGGTTTGTCCGGGGATTCACCACGGCTGTCGCCTCGTTGGCCGCCGTCGGCCCGGGGTAGGCTGCCGAACGAAACGGCCGCGCCGTAGGGGCGCGGAACCGAACGACAGGAGGCACGACCGATGAGCGCACCCGCGATCAATTCGACCACCGACGCCGTCACCTACCTGGTCGGGCAGCACCGGCGGATCAGGGAACTGTTCGACGAGGTGGCCGGGGCCGCGGACACGGGGGAGCGTGAGCGCAAGTTCTTCGAGCTGCGCCGGCTGCTCGCCGTGCACGAGACCGCCGAGGAAGAGATCATCCACCCGCTGGCCCGCCGCGCCATCGACAACGGCGACGCGGTGGTCGACGCGCGGCTGGAGGAGGAGAACAAGGCTAAGAGCCCCTATCTGGTTCGGTTGCTGAGTCGTCGCCAGCAGATGAGGGCTGCGGCGAGGTCGAGGAATCCGTGGTGGATGTCGGTGCGGCGTTCC
>NZ_JARWRU010001115.1 GCF_029867845.1 Nocardia farcinica
CCGGAGCCGCCCGGGCCGACCTGCCCACGGCCGCCGAGTGCGCGCACGAACTGCTGGACATGGTGCGCAGGCTGGGCATGGAGCCCGGTCTCTACCGCATGGCCGACCTGGCGCTCGAGTACCAGATCACCCGCCCCGGACCGGGACTCGACCACCTCGGCACCGTGCTCGACCCGCTCGACGCACAGCCCAAACTGCTGGAGACCCTGCGCTGCCACATCGGCAACGGGCTCAACCGCCAGCGCACCGCCCGCATGCTCGACCTGCACACCAACGGCCTCGACTACCGTCTGCGCCGCATCGGCAGGCTCACCGGTCACGACCCGAGCGATGCCAGGGGGATCTGCTACCTGCGCGCGGCGCTGGTGGCCCGCAGCTATCGCGAACAGGAACGATAGGTTCCGGCGCGCCGGGTGCGATTTCCCACAGCCGTCGGGACTGTTCGGCCGCGGCCTGCGCGGGTACGCCTCGGGGAAGACCGCTGAACGACACAGCCCGGCTGATTCGGCACGGTCTCGGCGCGCACGCCCGGCCGCCGCCGGGCCGGGCGACGACGGACAAGGAGCGCCGCCCGTTGGAGCAAGTACTACGTCCCCTGATCGTCTTCACCGCGACCGTCGCGGTCACCGTATGCGCGGGCTGGCTGACCGGCAGGGCGTTGCGCTACAGCGCGCGCACACGTCCGCGTTCGCGCCTGCCGATCCTGTTGCGCCGCGTGCAGGCGCCGTGGCAGATCTTCCTCGGCGCCGTCGCCCTGCACACCACCTATCCGCTGGCGGAACTGAATCTGGCGCAGGACACCATGATCCGCACCCTGCTGGCCACCACCGCGATCCTCGCCGCCATCTGGCTCGTGGTGCGCGGGGTGGACGTGGCCGCGGAGAACATGCTGCACTCCTACGCCGACCGCACCCGTGACGTGGCCAAGGTGCGCCAGCTGCGCACCCAGCTCGGTCTGGTGCGCCGGATCGTCACCGCGATCCTGGCCGTCTCCACCGCCGCGGTGGCCATACTGCTGCTGGTGCCGAGCCTGCGCACGCTCGGCACCTCGCTGCTGGCGTCTGCCGGTGTCATCGGCATCATCGCCGGTGTGGCGGCCCAGTCCACCCTGAGCAATCTGATCGCGGGCCTGCAGATCGCCTTCGGCGACTCGGTCAAGATCGGCGACACCGTGGTGGTCGAGGGGGAGTGGGGAACCGTCGAGGACATCAGCCTCGCCTTCCTCACCGTGCGGATCTGGGACGACCGCAGGCTCACCATGCCGGTCTCCTACTTCAACAGCCAGCCCTACGAGAACTGGTCGCGCGGCGGCTCGCAGATCACCGGCACGGTCTTCCTGCATCTCGACCACAGCGCCCCGGTCGCGGCGCTGCGCGAGCACCTCGGCGAGTTCGTCCGCACACGCGCGGACTGGGACGGCCGCGACTACGGCCTGGTCGTCACCGACAGCACCCCGACCGCGATCGTGGTGCGCGCCACCATGACCGCCGCCGACGCCGACGACGTGTGGACCCTGCGCTGCGCCGTCCGCGAGGAACTGCTGAGCTGGCTGTGGCGCGAACACCCCTACGCCCTGCCGAAGATCCCGACCGAGATCACCGCCGTGCCCGGGGCGGACGCGGCGCTGCCCGGCCTCGCGGACCCGGATCCGGGCCGCCCCGCTGGCCCCCGCGCGCCCGCCCCCCGCCCGGGGGGCCCGCGGGCCGGTTACCCCCCCGGCCGGCCCCGTGTCGTCACCGTCGGCGCCGAAGCGCCCGGGCGCAGGTCAGTTGTCGAACCCGAGCAGCGCGTCGGCCAGCTCGCTGACCTCGAGCACCTCCAGAGCCTGCTGACGCACGTCCGGGCAGGTCTGCGAGGTCACCTCGTCGACGATGCCCTTGTCGCGGATCACGTCGTCGTTGAGCCCTTCGTTGCGGGCGGCCCAGTTCTGCACGGTGCCGTTGAAGGTCACCTTCGCCACCGTCGAGCCCTGGTCGCGCCAGGTGTCGATGTCGGCGCCCATCATGTCGCACAGTTGCTGCGCGGCCTCCGGCGAGATGACCGGGGTCTCCTCGGTCTCGGTGGTCGGCTCGGTCTCGGTGGTGGTGACCTCCACCGACGGCACCGTCACGGTGGTGGTGTCGGTGCCGCTGTCGTCGTCGGAACATCCGGTGAGCGCCGCGCCGGTCACCAGCGCCCCCGCGGCCAGCAGCGTGACGTACTTGCGATGCAGTTTCATCGGTTGCTTCTCCTCTGGATCGGGTTACGGCGGCAATACCCGCTCCGCCCGCGGTGAATCGGACGCCGCTCCCGGTGAATCGGATGCCGCACCCGGTGGAACCGACACCGCGACCGCGGCGGGGCACGTGGACCGACCGCGGAGAGTGCTCAAAGTTTACTGTGACGAGAGGTTGTGGCTCAGGACACAAATCGTGTCGTCGCGGCAGCTCCCGACCTTAATGGTCGATTGACCATATCTGCCCGGACGCCGGTGGAGTTGACGGACCTGAGATATTCCGTCTTAATTTCTCTCAAGCTCTCAGGGGGTGAGAGTAACTTCCCTCCTCATCTGGAAAGTCCTTCATGACAACCGATTTCGTGGTTCTCGCGCAGACCAGGCAGCATCTCGGCAAGGCCAAGGCGCAATTGGGAAGCCTGCTCGGCGGGCTGGTCGAGCACCGCTCCGAGGGGGCTCGGCTGTGGACCACCGATGGTCGCGAGTTCCTCAATTGCGGCGGCTACGGCGTCTTCCTGCTCGGCGCGCGCCACCCGAAGGTGGTCGACGCCGTGGCCGGGCAACTCGGCCGCCATCCCATCGGCACACGTGGTCTGCTGGAGGCCTCCTCGGCGAAGGCCGCCGCCGCGCTGGCCGAGATCGCGCCGCCCGGGCTGACCAAGGTGTACTTCGCGGGCGCGGGCACCGAGGCCACCGAGGCCGCCCTGAAAATGGCCGCTGTCCAGGGCCGTCACCGGTTGATCGGCGCAGGCGGCGGCTACCACGGCAAGACGCTGGGCGCCCTGGCACTCACCGCCAACGACACCTACCAGGCCCCCTTCCGCGGCCTGCTGCACGGAGCCGTGCGGGTCCCCTACGGTGACGCCGACGCGCTCGACGCCGCGCTCGGGTCCGACGGCTCGGACGCCTGCGTCGTGCTCGAGCCCATCCAGGGCGAGGGCGGCGTGCGCATCCCGTCCGCGGGTTATCTGAGCCGGGTGCAGCGACTGTGCCGCGAACGCGGCGCGATGCTGGTGCTCGACGAGATCATGACCGGCCTCGGCCGCACCGGAACCTGGTGGCGCGGCGACGTCGAGCAGATCACCCCCGACGTCCTGCTGGTCGGCAAGAGCCTCGGCGGCGGCATCCTGCCCGTCTCGGCCGCGATCGCCACCGAGGAGGCCTACGCCGCCTTCGACGCCGACCTGTGTCTGCACACATCCACCTTCTCCGGCGCCCCGCTCGGCATGGCGGCCGCCGCCGCGACCATCGACGTGCTGCGCGAGGAGAACCTGGTCGACGCCTCGGCCCGCCTCGGCGAGCGCCTGCTGGCCGCGCTGACCGAGATCCGCGACCGCACCTGCCCGGAACAGATCGTCGACATCCGCGGCGCCGGCGCGCTTTTCGGCCTCGAGTTCGCCGACGGCGGCCTGGCCGGTGAGTTCCTCATCGAGATGGTCGACGCGCGCGTGATCATCAACCACTCGCTCAACGCGGGTCCGGTGCTGCGCCTGACCCCACCGGCCAACCTGGGGCCGGAGGACGAGGCCTGGCTGCTCGAGGCCTTCGAGAAGGCCTGCGTGCGCCTGGCCGCCAACGCCTTCTGACGCCTCCACCCCGATACGCATTCATCAGGAGACTGACGTGAAGATTCTTCTCACCGGCGGCGCCGGTGTCGTCGGGGTCCCGCTGATCGAAAAGCTCAGCGCCCGGCACGAGGTCGTCGCCCTCGCCCACGGCCGGCCCGGCGCTGGCGCCGCCCACACGGTGCGCGGCGACATCACCGCCCCCGGCCTCGGCCTGGACACCGAGGACACCGCCCGCGTGCTCGACGGCCTCGACGTGGTGATCCACTGCGCCGCCAATGTCGACTTCGCGGCGGGCTGGGAATCGCTGAAGGCCATCAACGTCACAGGCACCCAGCGCGTGCTCGACCTGGCCGTCGCCGCGGGCGCCCGGGTGGTGCACGTGTCCACCGCCTTCGTCGAACTCGACCCGCCGGAGGACATCACCGGCGGCCACGCCACCCTGCTGCCCGCCCAGTACCTGGCCGCCAAGCGGCTGGGCGAGGCAGAGGTGCGCGGCAGCGGCCTGAAGCACACCATCGTGCGGCCCTCGGCCGTCGGCGGCCACTCCCGCACCGGCGCGATCACCGAATTCCAAGGCGTGCACAGTATTTCGCGCGCGTTGCTGAAGGGATCGATCCCGTTGTTCCTGTGCGCGGCCAGCTCTCGCTTCGACCTGGTGCCCTGCGACGCGGTGGCGGGCCTGGTCGCCGCGGTCGCCGAGCTGGAGGACGCTCCCGAACTGGCGTGGGCCACCATCGGCCCGAACTCGATCACCGCCGAGCGGCTGCTGCGGGTGCTCGACGGCATCTTCGAGGAGTACGGCCTGCCCCGGCGCGGGCCGAGACGTGCCGACCCGGAGATCTTCGAGCGGCTGCTCAAGCCCGCCTTCTTCGACGAGCTGCCCGCCTCGGACAAGACCAAGATGGCCAACCTGATGACCACGCTGGCCTCACTGTTCCAGCCCGACCCGATGCCCACCTCGCTCGGCACGATTCCCGGTGCGCCCGCGGCCTATTCGGCGGCCGAGGCGGAGGAGATCATGCGCATCACCTACCGCACGGTGATCGCGCACGACGGCATGGCGCCTGCCCGGGTGGCGCCCGAACCCAACGAGCCCGAACGCAACGAGGTGATGGTCTGATGGCCGAACGTACCGTGTCCCTGCGCGCCCAGGTCGGCGACATCGATCCCGACGCGGCCTTCGCCACGCTGCGCGACTTCCATTCCTACTCCGAGCACGTCGACGTGGTGCGCGAGATCAGCATCGGCGTCGACGCCGAGGGCAATCAGACCAGCAGCTGGTCGGTGTACTTCCGCAGCGGCCTGCTCGAGTGGACCGAGCGCGACCTCATCGACGAGGCCACCCGCACCATGACCTTCGAGCAGGTGACCGGCGACTTGGCCCGCTTCGACGGCGCCTGGCAGGTCAGCACCGGCGACGACGGCGTCACCATCGCCTTCGACGCCGTGGTGGACCTGGGCATCCCCTCGCTGGCCGACATGCTCGACCCGCTGGCCGAGCGCGCACTGCGCACCAACATGGCCGAGGTCCTGCGCGGCCTGTTCGGCGCGGACATCCGGTTCGTGCGCCCCGACGCCGACAACGCGACGGCGGGCCGGAACGCGGTCGAAGTGGGCAGCGCGGCATCATGATCCCCCGTCCGACGCGACTGTACGAGGCGGTCACCGCCGCCATGGACGCCGCGCCCGAGGCCACGGTCGCCACCTTGCGCGAGCGGCGGACCTTCGCCGAACTGCGCGCCGACGCCGCCCGGCGCGCCGACCTGCTCGACGCCGTCGCCCCGCGCGGCGGCAGCCGCGTCCTCATCGCCCTGGCCAACCACCCCGACTACATCGCCACCCTGCTGGCCGTGTGGTCGCGGACGGACCTGCCCATCCTGGCCGACCCCAGCCTCGGCCCCGCCGAGATCGACACCCTGGTCGACGGCTGCGGCATCGACGCGATCGTCCGCGCGCCCGGCACGGAAGCCGCCGGGACGGGAGCGATCTCGGTCGCGCTGGACGAGCGCCAGCTCGCGGTGGCCACCGGTTTCACCGGCGAACGCCCCGAACTCGCCGCCGACACCGAACTGGGCAGGCTCACCTCCGGTTCCACCCGGGCCCCGGCCTGCATCGAATTCTCCGCCGAAGCCGTCACCAACGCCGCCCGCACCTGGGCGCAGGCGTCCGGGTTGCGCCCGGCCGACCTGAGCCTGTGCTTCGCCGGCCTCTACAACGGCCTGGCCTTCAACACCACCCTGATGCCCAGCCTGTTCACCGGTGCGAGCCTGGTGCTGCCCGGTGGGATGCCCAGCGGTGGCGCGATCATGCGCCACGTCACCACCTTCCGGCCCAGCATCCTGGTGGCCTTCCCGGCCGCCTACGAGCGGCTCACCGACTACACCCTCGGTTCGCTCGCCGAGCCCACCGCCGAGGCGCTGCGCGGGCTGCGGCTGCGGCTGTCCTCGGCGGCGCCGCTGTCGGCCGCGGTCGCCGAACACGTGGCCCACCTGTCCGGCCCGATCTCCGACTACTACGGCATCGCCGAGACCGGTCCGGTCACCTTCGCCGACGGCACCAGGCCCGAGGGCAAGGGCATGCTGTTGCCCGGTGTCACCGTCGACGTGCGTCCGCGCCCCGACGGCGCGCAGGTGCTGCACGTGCGCACCGCCTCCATGGGCACCCGTTACCTGAACTGTCCCGGCGAGTTCGAGCGCGCCATCGCCGAGGACGGCAGCTACCGTACCTCCGACACCGGCACGGTGCGCGACGGCGAGCTGTTCCTCACCGGCCGCGCCCAGCCGATCCTGAACATCGGCGGGCGCAAGTTCACCGTCGAATCCGTAACCGACGCCATCGGCGCGCACCCGGAGGTGACCGACTGCCGGGTCATGGCCCTGACCACCCCCAGCGGACGCGAATGCGTCGGCGCGGCGGTGCAGGCCCGCTCCGCCCTCGAACCGGCGACGCTGCGCGCCTTCCTGCGGGAGCGGCTGGCCGACTACAAGGTGCCCGAGGTGATCGTGGTCGGCGATCTGCCGCGCGGTGCCACCGGCAAGGTCAAGGCCGAGGCCGTGCGGGAGCTCTTGACCACCTCGTTCCAGCAACCGGTCACAGGAGGCCGCTGATGTCCGATGTCCTGCAGGATTCGCTGACCCGGACCGTCGTGGAGATGGTCGTCAAGGCCACCGACGGCACCGTCGACGCCGAGACCGCCCAGCGCACCGACCAGACCTTCGCCGACGCGGGCATGACCTCGCTGGCGTTCCTGCGCCTGGTCGACGCGCTGGAGATCCGCTTCGGCGTGGAGATCGACTTGGAGACCGAACTCGACCAGATGCGCACCGTCGAACTGATCGTGGCCTACCTGAGGAACCAGGGTGTCGCCGACGCCTGAGCGGCCCGTGGCCGTGGTCGGCGCCACCGGCAGGCTCGGTCGCGCGGTCACCGAGGCCTGCGCCCGCCACGGCGTCCGGGTCGCCACCGTGGCCGACTCCACCGGGTGGACTGTCGGCGACGAACCGGTGGGCGTGGTGATCGACGCCAGCAGGCCCGCCGCCCTCGACGCCGTGGCCCGCCACTGCACCGCCACCGGCGCCGCCCTGCTGACCTGCGTCTCCGGCCGCCCGCCGGAATCCGAGGCCGTGCTCGCCGCGCTGTCCGAGCGGGTGCCGGTGCTGGTGGCGGCCAATCTCAGCCCGCTGCACTGGCTGCAGGCCCGCGCCGCCGAACTGCTCGCCCGGCTCGCGCCCGCCCTGGTGCCCGACGCCGAGATCACCGTGCTCGACCGGCATCCCACCACCAAGCTCGACGCGCCGTCGGCCACCGCGAGGAAACTGGCCGCCCTGCTGCCCGAGCACACCGCCGTGCACTCCGCGCGCTACGGCGCCGCCGTCAGCGACCATCACGTGCTGCTCACCGTGGGCGGGGAGAGCTTGGAGCTGAGCCACCGGGTACGCGACCTGCGCGGTCCCGCCACCGCCGCCCTCGCCCTCGCCGCCTGGCTGGAGCGGGCCCGCCCCGGCCGGTACGCCGCCGACGACGTGTTCGCCGAACTCGCTGGAGCACCGGCATGACCACCACCGCTCCCACCGCCGACCGCCTGCGTGCGCTGCTCGGCGGACACGCTCACATCGTGTCCGCCGAGGAACAGGCGGGCCGGTTCCCGGCCGAACTGTTCGCCGCCGTCATGGCCACCGGACTGGCCGAGCCGGTCGTCGAACGCGCCCCCGGCGCGGTGCGCGAATTCTGCGACAACGTCGCCGCCGTCGCCGAAACCTGGCTGGCTCTCGGCGAATCCGTGCACCTGCAGACCCTCGTCGCCCTCACCGTGGCCCGCCACGCGACGCCCGAGCTGCGCGACCGACTGGTCCCCGCCCTGACCGCGGGCCGCGTCCTGGGCGCCAACTGCATCAGCGAACCCGCCGCGGGCTCCGACATGTCGGCCATCGCGCTGCGCGCCGAACGCACCGGCGCGGGCTTCACCCTGACCGGCACCAAGACCTGGGCGGGCCACGCCCCGCTGGCCGGCGTCCTGGTCGTCTACGCCCGCACCAGCGACGCGGGCCTCGGCGGGCTCACCTGCTTCGCCGTCGACCCGGCCACCGCAGGCGTCACCGTGGCGCCGGCAGCCCGCAAACGCAGCGCCGCCGCCCTGCCCAGCGCCGACGTGCACTTCGACGGCGCCTACGTGCCCGCCGACCGGGTGCTCGGCCGGGTCAACCGCGGCGCCAGGGTCGCCGACGACATGTTCACCCAGGGCCGGGTCGGCCTCGCCGCCTGCGCCGTCGGGCTGAGCGAGGCCGCCGTGCGCCGCGCCACCGAATACGCCAAGAGCCGGATCCAGTTCGGGGTGCCCATCATCCGCCACCAGGCGGTCGGCCACCTGCTCGCCGACATGGCCACCCAGCTCGCCGCCGCCCGCCAGCTGCTCGCCCGCGCCTGCGACGAGATCGACGCGGGCGGCGCGCGGGCGGACCTGCTCTCCGCCCAGGCCAAACTGTTCGCCACCGACACCGCCATGCGGGTCACCACCGACGCCGTGCAGATCCTCGGGGCGAGCGCCTACCTGCCCGGCGAGTCGGCGGAACGGTGGATGCGCGAGGCCAAGCTCCTGCAGATCATCCAGGGCACCAACCAGATCCAGCGCAACGCCATCGCGGCACGACTGTGAGGAACCCATGACATCCGCATTGGTGATCCAAGCGGCGATCGGTGCGCGAGCACTGTCGTCCGGCGGCCACGACGACTTCAACCAGGGCCAGATCTCGGTCCGCAGGCCCGGCGACGGGCGCTTCGACATCAAGGGCGCACTGGTCGGCTTCGACGAGGCCACCCCCACCGATTTCGTCTCCGCCGCCGTCGACGCCACCGAGACCCCCGACCCGAAAGCGCCACCGGAACTACCGCTGCACCAGGCCGTCTACGCCGCCCGCCCCGACGTCGCGGGAATCGTGCACAGCCACGCGCCTGCGAGCCTGGTCTTCGGTGCCCTCGACACCGACCTGGTGCCGCTCAGCCACGAGGGCGCGCTGCTGGCCGGCGAGGTGCACCGCTTCCACGACACCAGCAACACCGTGCTCACCCTCGAGGTCGGCGAGGCCATCGCCGAGACACTCGACCAGGGCGTCGGGGTGTTCCTGGTCAACCACGGCAGCGTGGTCGTCGGCCGCAGCGTGCGGCACGCCGTCGTCTTCGCGTTGATGCTCGAGCGCGCCTGCCGCCTGCAACTGGACGCGCTGGCCTCGGGCCGCCCCTTCGCCACCTCCAACGCACTCGACGTCGCCGCCAAGCGCGACTACATCTTCGCCGACCTCTCGGTGCGCTCCTACTGGGAGCACACCCGGCGGCGCGTGCATCGCCTGCACCCGGAGACCACCGGATGGAGCCGCTGACATGCGAGCCGCAGACAATCTCGCCCGCGGCCGGATCGGGGGAGCGGGAAGCCTGGCCTGGGGCGATGTCATCCACCCGCCGCTGCCGCAGACCGTCGGCATCGAGACCCTCACCGGCAAGATCGCCGGCGCCGTCGGCCACGTCGACCGCCTGATCGGCCGCAAGCGCGGCGGCGACACCCGCTTCGTGCCCTCGGCGGGCGCCACCTATCCCTACGAGATCCTGCTCGTCGCACCGGAGTCCGGCGCGACAGCGCTGCTCGACCCGGCCCGCAAGCACCTGGTGGTGCGCGAGGGCGCCGACCCGGCCCGCGACGCCGACGACTACCTGTGCCTGCTCGTCGGCCGCCCGTGGCTGTCCATGCGCAAGTACGGCACCCGCGGCTATCTCTACCACCTCATCGACGCCGGTCACGCGCTGCTCGCCCTCGCCCTGCTCGACCGCGAGGACAGCGCCGCCGCCCGCTTCCCCGACGGCCTGCCCTGCGCCGACGCCGTGGCGGGTGACATCCTCGCCGCCGGCCTGGTCCGCGCGTTCGACCCCCACGATGGCGAAGCCGACGGCTGGCGCCTGGTCACCACCGCCAAGCCGCGAGTCCAGATGGGCCGCAGCGAGTTCGAGCACTGGGCCGACCGGCTGCGCCCACCCGGCCCACCCCAGCCGGTCTTCTTCGACCGCGCGGGCGAACTGCCCGGCAACCTCGCCCGCTTCATCCCGATCCGCCGCTCCGCGGCCTCCTTCGGCACCGCCACCCCGCCCGGCTACGACCTGGACGTCGTGCTCGCCGACGCGCTCGACATCGCCGGGAAGGCGTTGCGCCGCCTGCGGCTGCCCATGCCCGCCGTCCACCTCGTCGGCGAGGTAACCGGCGGCAGCCCCCTGCCCGCGGGCGACCTGCTCACCGGCCTCGCCGGCCAGGAACACCTGCTCGACGCCGAGGCGTTCGTCGTCTTCTCCACCCCGGCGGGCGAGGACGACTCGGTCATCGACGCCGACCGCCAGGCGCTGCTGCTGGCCACCGGCGTCGTCGGCCAGGTGCTCTATCTCGTCGCCGCCCGGCACGGGGCGGGCGTCACCGGCATCGGCGGCCTCGCGCCCGAGTACTGGAACCAGGTGCTGCCCGCCGGGCACCAGACCCTGTACCTGACCGCGCTCGGCCGTCCGGTCGGCGGCGAGAAGTTCGATGCCCTCTACCAGGGCGCCCACGGCTGATCCGGGATCAGAAAGGTCGAGATGACAACAGCGACAATGCCGTCGAATGTCGCCAGGGAACAACGGGGAGCCGCCGCGCGCGTGCTCGCCGACGCCTTCGCCGGCGACGCCATCTGGCAGGAGGTCCGGCCGCGTAACCCCGCGCGCGCCGATCGCGCCTTGTACCTGCTCTTCCGGGCGGAGGTGGAGATCTGCGCCAGGATGAACGGCTACCTGCAGGCCACCTACGATGCCGACCGGCACCCGACCGCCGTGCTCATCGCCTACGAGCGCACCAGTCCGAAGTTCCCCTGGTGGGCCTGGCTGTTCCGCATCCCCGCCATGCTGGTGCTCGGCATCTCCCGCACCCTGCTCATGGCGCGGATGCTGTCGGTGGTGGAGAAGACGCACCCCACCGAGCCGCACTTCTACTTCTGGTACGTCGGCGCCCGCACCCTCGGCGGGGGAGCGGCCCTGATCAAACGAGTGATGAAGGTGGCACGTGCCGAGGGCCTGCCCGGCTACGGCGAGGCGAAATCGCCGGAAGTCGCCGAGATGTGTGAAATCCTCGGCTGGACCGCACATCCCCCCATCGAGATCGGCGCCGGCCACAAGGTGACCCCGGTGTGGTGGCGCCCCACGGAGGTCACCACGACCACCCCGCCGAACGACCCGGCCGACACCGGCAAGCCCGCCGCGGGCACGGCAGGCCCCGCACAGTCCGGCTCCGTGCAGCCCGGCTCCACGGACCCCGAGCCCGCCGGCCCGATCGCCCGCATCGCGGGCGCCTGCGCCCGTGCCCCCAAGCTCGTGCTCGTCCTCGCGGGCGTGGCCTTCCTCGTCTTCGGCTCGCTCGGCGGTCTGGTGAGCGAGCGCCTCAGCGCGGGCGGCTTCCTCGACCCCGATGCCGAGTCCTCCCAGGTCGCGGACCTGCTCGCCGCCGAACACGGCGTGGCCAACATGCAACTGATCTTCGCCGTCCGCGATCCCGAGGGCGTCGCGGGCCAGCGCGCGCGTGGCGCGGCAGGTGAGATCGCCACCGCATTGCGGGGTGACGAGCGCGTCAGCACCGTCACCTCCTATACCGACCCGGCGGGCGCGATCCTCGTCAGCCGCGACGGCACCACCGGCCTGGTCGTCGCGGGCCTGGTCGCCGACGACAACGAGGCCCAGACCACCGCCCGTGAACTGGCAGACCGGCTCACCGGCGAACGCGACGGCGTCACCGTGCTCGCGGGCGGCCAGGCCATGGCCTTCGAGGAGATCAACGCCACCGCCGAGGCCGATCTGCTGCTGGCCGAGGGCATCGCCGTGCCGATCACCTTCCTGCTGCTCGTGCTGTTCCTGCGCAGCGTCATCGCCGCCGCGGTGCCGGTGATCGCGGGCGTGCTGGCCATCGTCGGCACCACCGGCGTGCTGTTCGTCATCACCTTCCTCACCGAACTGTCGGTCTTCGCGCTCAACGTCACCACCGCGCTCGGCCTCGCCCTGGCCATCGACTACTCGCTGCTGCTCATCGGCCGCTATCGCGAGGAGATCAGCCGCGGCGCACCGCACGAGCAGGCCCTCGTGTCCGCCATGCGGCACGGCGGCCGGGCCGTGGTGTTCTCCGGCGTCATCGTCGCGACCGCGCTGATCGGCCTGTGGCTGTTCCCGATCACCTTCCTGCGCTCCATCGGCTACGCGGGTGTGGCCGTGGTGGCCCTGTCGGTGCTGATCGCGCTGACCTGCGTGCCCGCGCTGCTGGCGCTGTGGGGTCCGAGGATGAACCGCAAGCCGCAGCGCGAGGCCGTCCCCGCCGAACAGACCGGCCTCTACCGCATCGCCCGCGTCGTGCAGAAACGTCCGCTGGTGCTGGCGCTGCCCGTACTCGCCGTGTTGCTGCTGGCGGGCTCGCCCGTGCTCGACCTGCGGCTCGGCCTGCCCGACGACCGGGTGCTGTCGACCGAGGCGCAGTCCCGTCAGGTCGGCGACATCATTCGCGCCGACTTCGACCAGAACATGACCGGCACCGTCGACATCGTCCTCACCGACGCCCCGGCCGACCGGCTCGGCGACTACGCCGCCCTGCTGTCCGAGATCCCCGGCGTCACCGCCGTGGCCGACCCCACCGGCACCTACGTCGACGGCGCTCCCGTCGGACCGCCGGTCGGCGCCATCGGCCCCGGCGGGTCCGCGCACCTGGCCGTGGCCACCGACGTCGACCCCTACTCCGACGCCGGCGCCGACCTGGTGGAGGCCCTGCGCGCCGTCGAGGCCCCGGGCGAGGCCCGGGTGGGCGGCCTGGCCCAGCAGAGCGCCGACACCGCCGCGGGCATCTCCGACGGACTGGTCGCCGCCATCCTGTGGATCGCGATCACCAGCGCCTTGCTGCTGTTCATGCTGACCGGCAGCCTGCTGTTGCCGTTCAAGGCGCTCGTGCTCAACACCCTGTCACTGGCCGCCACCTTCGGCGCACTGGTGTGGATCTTCCAGGAAGGCCACCTCGACGGCCTCGGCACCACCGCCACCGGCTTCACCGTCGCCACCGTCCCGGTGCTGCTGTTCTGCGTGGCCTTCGGCCTGTCGATGGACTACGAGGTGTTCCTGCTCGCCCGGTTCACCGAGGAATGGGAGCGCTCCGAACGCACCCGGGCCGACGTGGACACCGCGGTGGCCGTCGGTCTGGCCCGCTCCGGTCGCGTGGTGACCGCCGCCGCCCTGCTCATGGCCGTGGTGTTCCTCGGCATCGCCACCAGCGACGTGGCGCTCATGCGGGCGCTCGGCATCGGGCTGGCGCTGGCCGTGATCGTCGACGCCACCCTGGTGCGCATGATCCTCGTCCCGGCCGCCATGCGCGTCGCCGGCCGGGCCAACTGGTGGACGCCCGGCCGGCTGGCGCCGGTGGTGCGGCGGGTTCGGATCAGGGAATGATCGTCGGGAGAGAGGTCTTTCGCCAGTTTGACGCAATGAGAAAATAAGTCCTAATGTTTCTCATGCCCTCATCGGTGAGGGGCATCGACCAGAGAGGGACCCGAGAATGAAGACGCCCGGCCTCGACCGCGACACCCTCCTCGGCCGCTACCTCGGGGACCGGCGCTTCGTTCTCACCCTCCCGCGCGCCGTTGGGTTGCAGATCCTGCAGCCCTCGGTGGCGGCGGCCATCGTCGAGCACAGCCCTGTCTACCTGTGGGAACACAAGAAGCGCGTCGTCTCGCGGATCATCCACCTGGCCTACGCCGACGTGGACCCGCATCCGACGATGATCTACGGCCACGAGCTGGTGCGCGGCGTGGACAGCACCGGAAGGCGCTACAACGGGCTGGCGCCCGACCTGTTCTTCTTCCAGCACGCCACCTACGTCGACACCCTCGTCACCGCCATCGAGGCCTTCGACCGCCCGCTGTCACTGGTCGAGAAGAAGACCCTCTACGCGCAGTGCTGCCACTGGTACCGCCGCTACGGCATCTCCGCCCGGCACATGCCCGAGACCTGGGCCGACTTCAACGACTACATGGACGAGGTGTGTGCGGAGAAGCTGGCTGTCACCCCCGAGGCCCAGCAACTGCTTCCCGAACTGCTGCGCCCGAACGCCTGGCTGCTGCGCGGCATGCCCGACTTCGCCGTACGCTCGCTGCTGCACCCGCGCACCAGGGAACTGTTCGGCATCCCGCTGCAGACCAGCGACAAGGCCGCCATGAAGGCCTACGCGGGCGTCGTGAAGGCCGGCGCCAGGGTGGTCTCGCCACGCACCAGGCTGGTGGCCGCGGCCCGCGACTGACCCCGCGCACGGCCGGGCAGCCGGCCGCGCCACCCAATTGACACAGAACGCTCTACGATTGCTAGGGGCGAAAGTCCTCGAAAAGACCTCTGTTCCGCGTGTCCGATCCGGGACGAAGGTCATCGAAATCGATGTTTTCGCGACGCCGCGCCCGCCGGGGTCTCCACTGTGCGGAACGCCCCGTCGCGGCGCTGTGACCTGCGTGGCGCAGGGGGGCCTCACACTGCTTCGACCTGGAAAAACGGGTCCGCGATCGGCGTGGCGATCGTGTTACGACTCGGCGATCGTGCTGCTGGATGGAAAGACCCACGTAGAGTTCAAGGATGACACCCACCCCTGCTGCTGCAGACCGCGCCGGCAGCATAATCGGTCGCGTGAGCGACACCGGGGCCAGAACGGCCGACTACGCAGAAGCCTGGCGCCCTGCGGGCAGCTACCGATTCTGGTCGAAAGATCAGCGTTGGGAGTGGTCCGACGAGGTCGCGGAACTGCACGGATACGAACCCGGCTCCGTGGTCCCGACCATGGAGCTCGTCCTCTCGCACAAACACCCCGACGACCGCGACGCCGTGGTGGACATCCTGTCCGCCGCCGTCACCACCGGCCAGCCCTTCTGTAGCCGCCACCGCATCCGCGACACCCAGGGCCGCGTCAAGCACGTGCTCGTCGTCGGCGACCCGATGCGCGACGACACCGGCGAGCTGGTGGGCTCCACGGGCTACTAAATCCACCACCCCCACAGCATCGACGAGACCCGCCAGGAAGTGCTCGACGAGACCCTGCCCGACCTCGTCGCCGCCCGCTCGGCCATCGACCAGGCCAAAGGCGCCCTGATGGTCATCTACGGCATCAGCGCCGAACAAGCGTTCCGCGTCCTGTCCTGGCGCTCCCAGGAGACCAACACCAAACTCCGCGACCTCGCCTACCGCCTCGTCGACGCCATCCCCGAGTTCCGCGGCTGCGGCGTCACCGACCGCACCCGCTTCGACCACCTCCTGCTCACCGTCCACGAACGCCCCGACCCCACCCCCAGACCCACGGCCCCCGGTTCCCCCGCAGGCCTCAGACCACCCCAAAAACACCCAACACACCCCATTTAGTAATCTCATGATGCCCCCGGGGAACCGGCGCAACCGCCAGTGG
>NZ_JARWRU010001116.1 GCF_029867845.1 Nocardia farcinica
TGGCCCGCCGCCCCCCCCCCCCGGCCCCCCCCGCCGCCCCCAAACCACCCCCCCGGTTTTGGGGGGGGGCCCCCCCCCCCCCCCCCCCCCCCCGAGCTGTTCTCACCGCGCACCGCGAGGGCAGATCAGTGCACGGCGAGCGCCGGTTCGCTCGGTTCGCCCGGCTCGTCGTGGCTCCGCGAACGGGCGGGCAGCAGCACGGCCAGCGCGATCACACCCAACGCGAGGACGGTCACCACGCCGAAAGCCAGACGCATGCCGTCGAGCTGGGCCGCCTCGGGGGCCGACCCGGCCGCGACAAGACCGGTGCCGCGGGCGGACATGACGGTGACCACCAATGCGGTGCCGAAGGCCGCCGCCACCTGCTGCAGGGTGCCCAGCATCGAACTGCCGTGGGAGTACAGCGGCTGCGGCAGTGCGCCGAGGCCGACGGTGAAGACCGGGGTGAACGTCGCGGCCAGGGCCAGCATCAGCAGGATGTGCAGGGCCAGCAGCTGCCAGTAGGGCATGGTCATCGAGATCTGGGTGAAGCCGGCCAGCGAGACGGCGATGCCGATCGCCCCGGGGATCACCAGCACCCGGCCGCCGAAGCGGTCGTACAGCCTGCCCACCACCGGGCCGAGCAGGCCCATGGCCAGCCCGCCCGGCATGACCAGCATGCCGGTGGCCAGCGGGCTCAGATCCCGCAGGTTCTGCAGGTACAGCGGCAGCAGGATCATCGAACCCATCATGGCAAGGAAGGCGACGGCCATCAGGCCGAGAGCGATGGCATAGTCGCGGTGCAGCAGCACCCGCATGTCCAGCAGCGGGGCGCCGGTGCGCTGCCTGCCGATCTGACGGAACACGAAGGCGGCGATCAGCGCCAGGCCCGCCAGGGCGATCAGCGCGGGTTCGGCGAAGCTGCCACTCTCGAATCGGCTCAGACCGAACACCAGACCGCCGAAGCCGAAACCGGACAACAGCACGCCGATCCAGTCCAGCGCGGAGTCCTCGGGTTCGCCCACGTTCTCCAGCCTGCGCAGGCCGAGCCAGGTGACCACGCCCGCGATCGGCAGCACGAGCAGGAACAGCCAGCGCCAGGACGCGACCTGCAACACCAGACCCGAGATCACCGGGCCCATCGCGGGCGCGACCGAGATGGCCAGCGTGACCTGGCCCATCACCCGGCCGCGATCGCGCTCGGCCACCACCGTCATCAGGGTGGTCATCAGCAGCGGCATCATCACCGCGGTGCCGCCTGCCTGCACGATGCGGCCGATCAGCAGCACGGCGAAGGTGGGCGCGGCCGCCGACAGCGCGGTGCCGGTGAGGAAGACGCCCATGGCGACCGCGTAGGCGGTGCGGGTGGACACCCGTTGCAGGAACCAGCCCGTGGTGGGAATCACAGCGGCCATGGTCAGCATGAAGGCGGTCGACACCCATTGGGCGGCGCGTTCGGTGACGTCGAGATCGGCCATCAGACGCGGGATCGCGTTCATCATGATGGTCTCGTTCAAGATCACGACGAAGGTCGCGAGCACCAGCACCCGCACGACCAACGGCGTGCGCGATCTCGCTGGCACGGCAGCTGGTTCGGCGATCATGCGGGATACCTCCGGGGCAGACGGGATTCAGAGCGCGAACTCATCGGGTGTGCCAGTATTGCCGGACCCACCGACAGCAAGCATCCGAATATTCGGCCACCACCCCCCTCGGCCCCGCGCGCCGGCCGGCTCGACGCGCGCGGACCCGGGTTCAGTCCGCCCGCAGGCAGAGCACGATCCAGCCGGTGGCGGTGGTGTCGCTGGAGGTGCGCACCCATGGCTTGGAGCCGCAGTCGGCGATGTCGTCGGTGCGTTCGACCACCTTGTGGGTGGAGTAGCCGCTCCCGCAGGTGGCGGTGTCGACCGTGACCTCGCTGATGCCGCCGCCCAGGGCGGCGCCGACCACCCGATTGACGCACGAGCCCACGCCCGCGTCGAGGATGGTCTGCGCGGTGGGGTCGTAGCCGGGGGTGGACCGCTGTGTGGTGGTCGAGCGCGTGCTCGTGGGATAGCGGGTGGTGGAGGTGGAGTAGCCGGAGTCGTAGTCGTCGTATGCCGCGAGGTCGCCTGCCACCTGGTTCACCACCACCGCGACGGCGATCACGGCCGCGACCGCCGCGATGGTGTACAGGTAGCCGATGACCAGGCCCGCGACGGCCAGGCCGCGCCCCTCCTCGCGCCGCCGCTTGATCTGCGACAACCCGATGTGGCCGAACACGATGCCCAGCGGCGGGAGCAGCAACGAGGTCACCAGGGCCGCGATCGCCATGCCGTTGGTGCGTCCCGGCACGCCGGGCGGCGGATACGGGAACATGATCGGGTGCGCGCCAGAGGACGGGTGCGTCGAGACGACCGGCTCCCGCGCGCCGGCGCCACCGTTCGGGGACACGGCCCCGGCGTCGCTGGGCGCGACCGTGGTGGCCTCGGCCGGCAGGCCCGGCCCTGGCGCTACCACGGTGGCCTCGGCGGCCGCGGCGGTGGCAGCACCCGGTTGAGGCCCGACCACGGTCGGATCTGCCGCCTGCGCGGACGCGATCGGGTGCGCGCCAGAGGTCTGGTACGGCGAGGCAGGCGACGGGGCCGCCCCGTTCGCCGGACCGGCCACCGGCACGGGCGCCGGATGCGCTTGCGGAGCATACGGATTCGCGCCATAGGGGCCGTCGGCGCGCGCCGGGCGGGCCGCGGGCGTCAAGGCGCCGCACCCGGGGGCGGGCCCCCCCCCCGCCGAGCGGGGCCCGGGC
>NZ_JARWRU010001117.1 GCF_029867845.1 Nocardia farcinica
GCGAGGGACGGACGCGGTTGTTCGGCGTCGAGTTCCACCGACTCGATCTTGTCGACCCGCGCCTGCAAGGCCGTGATGTCCTGTCCGGCATCCAGAGCCCAGGACTCGAGCTTCTTCAGCCTGGCCTCGAAACCGGCAGGCTCGTCGACTCGGGCCGCGGCGAGATCGAGCTGGTCGCTCAGCTCGCGAAGCAGCGCCGCGATGCCCGACAAGATCGTCCCGATCGGCTCGGCGTCCTGTTGGCCGTGCTCCATGCCTCGCATACCTCTTCCCGCTCGTTGCCCGGACTGGCCGGTTGGCCCGGCGATTCTATCCACGCACGTCCGACCGTGCCCGCTTGCCGAGGTCCGGGTGCACCCCGCCCCGCCCGGCGCACCGGCCGGCTCGCGCGATCCGCGTGACCGGCTCCGGCGACGGCGACGCGCGGACGGATCGAGGCTACTCGTCGCGTGAATTCGGGACTGCGCCGCCTGCGAAGACCGGATACTGTGTGGCGCATCTCTCGTGCTTCACTCCGAAAACCTTGCGGGACAGCAGCGGTCACCCGCCCCGTCCGGTGAGCCCTACCCGGGGTGCGGCGCACCCGAGCGCGGGTAAAGGGGGCTGGCGGGCGCCGGAAAGTAGGCGCACTCTTGATTCATGGAGTAGGTCGGTAGACCAGCGTGTCGGGCAGGGAGTGATCGCGTGCGAACCAAGCAGCGGACAGAGATGGCTTGCGGGCGCCGGGCGGTGCTCGCCGAACTCGGGATCGGGGACGACGCCGAGATCTCACGGGCGTCTGGCAGCGGACGCTCCCGATACAGCTGCCGGTGCCCCGAATGTGCCGACTCGCAATGGGATGTGCAGCGCCTCAAGTACTGGTTGTGCGCCCGGCTGGTCGAGTTCGGCGCCGACGAGGCCGATGTGGACCAGCGCGTCGGCGAGACCGACGACGAGCCGGGCATCCTCGTCGACGTGCTGTGGCGCAGCGGCGACCGCTGGTTCGTCATCGAGGTGCGCAACGGCCCGCTGGAGACAGCCCTGGCGCAGGAGCACACCACCCGCCTGCGCACGGCGGGCTGCGCGGGCGTGCTGTGGCTGTGCCCGCCCGGTTACTGGGTCGACCACCTGCCCGCCCTGGGCATCACCGACCTCGGCCCCACCTCCTGCGACTACCTCATCGACACCGGCGTCCTCGACACCGTGCACACCCCGGTGGCCTCGCCTCGCCGCACCCCGCTCGAGCTGCGAGAATTTCTGCGCGGCTGGGTGTCCGGCGATATCGTCTGGGCCTACCGGAACGAGCACAAGGGAGGCTGGGCGCGGGTGACCGACTGGGAGAGACACACCAGGACCCAGGCCGCCGTGATCGCCCGTCAGCGACAGGAACTGGTCAATCAGCGCACCGCGCTGGCGATGTCGCGCACCCAGGTGCGCGACAAGGAGAAGCAGATCACCCGCCTGAACTGGCGGCTGGAACGCGCGCAGGAGACCATCCGCACCCAGGGCGACACGACGGATGCGATCAATCGCCGCTTCGCCGAGCGGCAGCGGGTCGAGGCGAGCCTGCGCGCCACCATCACGGCCCTCAACCGCACCATCGAACGCTGGCAGCTGATCACCATCTGCGCGATGCTGCTGTTGACGACCTTCCTCGCCGCCGCGGTCATCCTGCGCTGAACCGGCGACCGGCTCAGCCCGCGCTGATGGTGAAGTTCGCCCGATCCCAGCGCCAGCCGTGCCGCAGCGTCGCCGCCACCAGGTCGAGCAGTTCCAGCCCGGACTCGCGACGCAGCTCGCGCAGGGTGGCGTGGCGCACCGGCCCGGCGGCCACCAGCTCGACCAGCCGCTGTTCGAGTTCGCGGTCGATCGCGCGCTCGCGCAGTTCGGCCACGCCCGTACGGCTTCCGGTCCACACCAGGAAACCCCAGCCGTTGGCGTGCGCGTGCGCGCGGACCGCCGCGGCTTTCGCCCGGTTGATCTCGAAGCCGACATGCCCGAGCGGCTGCACATCGATCAGCACGATACGACCGTCGGTGAGCTCGGCGGCCACGCTCGGATGGTGCGGCCCGCGCCGGCCGTCGAACTCGAACGGCACCGCCACCGGCTCCTCCTGGAAGGTCCGCACCGGCTCGCCCGCGTTCAACGTCAGCAGCAACCGCGCCCGCAGCGCCGAGTCGAATCCCACGTCCCGCCCCACCTTGTCCAGGTAGAACCGCCCGCGCTGGTCGTCGTCCGCGTCGACCACCCGGGTCGAGGCGGGGGGCAGCGGCGCCGGCGTCCCGGCCGGCGGCCAGTCGATCCGGGGGAGCAGCGCGTCCAGCGCGGCGGTGGCCGCCGGCTCGTCGTGTAGCGCGGCCAGCCGTCGATTGGTCTTCTTCTGCCACCCCATGATCCGCTGCATGACATAGCCGGCGACCCGTTTGGCGTCCTCGGCGGCGTGCCCCGCCAGCCGCAACTTGACGAACGACAGGTCATTGGCCGCCAGATCCGAGTCCGTGGCGTAGGTCTCGGCGAGCAAAGTCCGCACCAGCGCCGAATCCCGCGCGGCCAGCGGATACCGGTCGGTGAACACCGCCCGCTCCGCCCCGACCAGATGCGTCTCCCGCAGGATCTGCCCGACCGTGCGAGTGTGCAACTGCCGCACCCGGTCCCGCGCCAGATCGAAGCGCGCCCCGATCGCGGCCAACGTCTGCGGCGGCTCCCCGCTCACCCCCAGCCGCGCCGCCAGGATCTCCGCGTCACGCCGCCGCCGCTGCCCGTGCACCGCCACCAGC
>NZ_JARWRU010001118.1 GCF_029867845.1 Nocardia farcinica
CCCCGCGCCGGCGGCCGGCGTTGGGGGGGGCGGGGCCAAACCCGGCCCCGGGGGGCTCCGGCGACTTGCGCTGCCGGGCGGGTTCGGCGTGCGGGGGGGCGACGGCGTCCGTGCGGGCGCCGCGCGGCGCGAGCAGGCCGAGCCTGGTCAGCCGCGGCAACTGTCGCAGCAGCGCGGTCTGCGGCATGCCGTTGTCCAGCAGCGCCTCCCACACCGCGGGCTCGGCGAGCGCGGCGTCGGGCAGCATCTCCCACGACAGCCGGTACTCGCGCACCAGCTCCGGCACGGCGGCGGGCTTCGCCGCGGCGGCTCGCAGGAAGCCGTCGAGCAGGCGCAGACCCGCAACGTCCGCGTCGCGGCCGCAGATCCAGTCGAACAGCCGCTTGCGCTCGTCCTCGTCGGTCACCGGATGCGACAGCCGCAGCAGGTCGCGATGTGACCAGCCCTCCCGCTGCCGGTACTTGAGCACCTGGTAGGCCAGATCGTCCACCGGCTCGGCGATGTACCAGCCCGCGACCGCCCGCCGCAGTCCGCGGCCCCAGCCGCGGAACTGCTCGACGTAGCGCGCGAACAGGAACAGATGCGTGCCCGTGCGGGCCACCGAGGGCAGCGCGTCCAGCGCCAGCCGCCGTCCCGCCTCGTCGCCGAGCGCGGTCGCCGCCGCCAGCGCGAACAGCGCCGGGTTCTGTCGCGGCGCGCGGCCCCCGATCGAGATCGCCACGATCTCGGCCACCAGCTCCGCGCACCGCTCCTGCGCGAACCGCACGACGATTTCCGCGTTCTCCCTGGTCAGCTCACGCGCGTTCACGTAGTAGGTGCCGCCGTCGGCGCCGAGGGTCAGGAACCGGCGCAGCCGCGTCCGCGGCGTCACCGTGAAGGTGTAGCCGCCCGCGTTGTTGCGCACCTGCCGCGTGTCCGCCTGTTCGGACTGCGCGGTCGCGCGCCGGTCGAAGCTCGCCGGAATGTCCATGGATGCCCCCGGAGGATGTGATGGGCAGGGCGGGCATGTGTTCGCCGACCGGATGCGGAAGCCGTGGCTTCCGTCGGGAGTCGAACCCGAGATGCCGGATGACCGATCGATCTCCGGCCCGTCCTGCGACGACCCGAGGAGGCGGACGTGGTGTGCCGACCGGATGTTTCGGTGCTCTGCCGGACTGAGCTACAGGGGCGAGCCCCTGGCGGGAATCGAACCCGCGACCACCCCATTCGCAGTGGTAACCGACCGACTCCGGCCCGCTCCCCTCGAGTGCGTCGAGAAGGAATGTAAGGGTCCGCCGGCCATCCCGGCAAAGCATTTTCCGCCGCGGCGGGCGTCGACTCGGTAGCGGGAATCCCGGTCGTGCGCGGGGTTCAGGGTTTGTCGGCCTGGGGTGCGGTGAGGTTGCGGGTGAGTTTGCGCAGCAGGGTCTTGAGCTGAGCGCTCTCCTCGTCGGTCAGGCCGATGTCGGCGGCGAGGGCGGGCGCGACGGTGTCGGCGCTGCGGCGCAGAGCCCTGCCCTCCTCGGTGAGTGCGACATCGACCTGGCGCTCGTCGTCGGTGCGGCGCCTGCGGGTGACCAGGCCGCTGGTTTCCAGGCGCTTGAGCAGGGGGGTGAGGGTGCCGTAGTCGAGGTGCAGTTTGGCGCCGAGGCCCTTCACCGAGCACGGGCCGCTCTCGTAGAGCGCGACCACCACGAGGTACTGGGGGTAGGTCAGGCCGAGGTGGTCGAGCAGCGGGCGGTAGGCGCTGGTCATGGCGCGTTGCGCGGCGTAGAGCGTGAAGCAGGTGAACTCGTCCAGCCGCAGGAATTCCGGCTCGTCCGCCTCGGCGGCGGCTGCGGCGGGGGTGGCTGTCATGGCCGGGCTCCTGGTGATGCGGTAGGGCGTTTCCGCAGGTGAGTCTACTCGCCCGAGCTAATCTTGGAAAAGTAGATTGCGCACAAGGTAATCGTGTAATAGTTTCTTGTAGCAGAGGGAAGACGCTCGACACGGAACGCCGGCCCTCGGAACACCGCCCCGAGAAGGAGAACCGTCATGTCCGGCCAGATCACCACCACCGAGAACGCGCTCACCATCCCTGTGCTCGAGCCCGCGGCGCAGGAATTCGTCACCGCGACCGCCGAGCCGCCGTACCTGTTCGACCTCGGTCCGATCGAGGGGCGCAAGACCGTCGACGAAGTCCAGTCCGGCCAGGTCGCCGCGCCGGAGATCGACGAGCGGTGGGTCACCGTCGAAGGCGGGCCCACCGGGCGGGTGCCGGTGCGGATCGTCCGCCCGGCGGGCGCCACCGGAACCCTGCCGGTGATCCTCTACATCCACGGCGCGGGCTGGGTGTTCGGCAACGCCCACACCCACGACCGGCTGGTCCGTGAACTGGCCGTCGGCGCGGGCGCCGCGGTCGTCTTCCCGGAGTACGCGCTCTCCCCGGAGGCCCGCTACCCGGTCGCCATCGAGCAGAACTACGCCGTCGCCCGCTGGGTGGTCACCGAGGGGGCGGCCAACGGGCTCGACCCCGCCCGCATCGCGGTCGCCGGCGACTCGGTCGGCGGCAACATGGCGGCCGCGCTGACGTTGATGGCCAAGGAACGCGGCGACGTGCCGCTGGTGCAGCAGGTGCTGTTCTATCCCGTCACCGACGCGAGCTTCGACACCGGCTCCTACCACCAGTTCGCCACCGGCTACTTCCTGCGCCGCGACGGCATGCAATGGTTCTGGGATCAGTACACCACCGACGAGGCCGAACGGGCGCAGATCATCGCCTCGCCGCTGCGCGCGACCACCGAGCAGCTGGCCGGCCTGCCACCCGCCCTGGTGATCACCGCCGAGGCCGACGTGTTGCGCGACGAGGGCGAGGCCTACGCCGCCAAGCTGCGCGCGGCGGGCGTCCCCGTGGTCGCCACCCGCTACCAGGGCACCATCCACGACTTCGTGATGCTCAACGCCCTGCGCGGGACCGACGCCGCCGAGGCCGCCATCGGCCAGGCCGTCGCCACCCTGCGCAAGGCGCTGCACGGGAACTGATTCCGATCACGGCTCACGAGGTGGGTGCCGTCGGCCGCAGCCGTCCGGTGGCGGGTGGCCCGAGGGACGCGGGAGTGCCGGTCCGGTGGCGGATATGCGGATGGCCGTGGCGGAGATGAGGAAA
>NZ_JARWRU010001119.1 GCF_029867845.1 Nocardia farcinica
CGGGGGCCCCCCCCCCCCCCCCCCCCCCCCCCCCGGCCCCCGCCGCGGCGCCCCCCCGTCGCCTTGTCGCGGCCCGGGGGGGAGCCCGTGGGGGCGGGGATCAGAGGGTGCGGGCCGCGCCCGCGTCCGCCTGCGACGAGCATGCGACCGCGCCGAAGCGTTCGTGGTGCACCGCATCGGCGAGCGGGCGGCCGCTGCGCCAGCCGAAGCGCTCCAGGTCGGGCACGGTCTGGAACTCGCGCACCGGGCCGACGCACAACCAGGCCACCGGCCGGACGCCCTCGGGCAGGCCGACCAGCTCCGCCAAGAACTCGGGGTCGTAGAACGACACCCAGCCGACGCCGATCCGCTCCGCGGTGGCGGCCAGCCACAGGTTCTGGATCGCCAGCACGGTGGAGAAGACGCCGGTCTCGGGTACGGTGGCGCGGCCGAGCACCTGGGGGCCGCCGCGATCGTGGTCGTAGGTGACCACGATGCCGGTTCCGCTCTCCGCGATGCCCTCGATCTTGATGGGCTCGAAGGTGGCTGCCCGCTCCGGCGGCTGCGCCGCGTGGAATTCCCTCCGCTTGTCCGCCACGTGGCCGGCGAAGCGGCGCAGCGTCTGCCTGTCGCGCACCACGACGAAATCCCACGGCTGGGAATTGCCGACGCTGGGGGCGCGATGCGCCGCCTCGAGCAGTCGCCACAGCACGGCGTCGTCGACGAGCTCGCCGGTGAATTCCGCCCGCACGTCCCGGCGCGTTCGAATGGCCTCGTAGAGACCGACTTGATCCTCGTTCACCGTCCCAGTCAACCAGGGCCGTAACCGGGCGCGGCGCGTTCGGGACAGTTCGTCGCCGGGCTGTTGCCGCCAGGGTCCCCGGCCGCACACGGCAGACGCCGGGCGTAGCGGAAAGCCACGCCCGGCGTCGGGTCGGTGTGCCGCGGTCAGGCCCGCGCGCGGCGGCGGCCGAACCGCCGGCGCTGCTGCGCCAGGGCGGTGCGCAGGCCGCGGCGCTTGCCGGTCACCGGATCGACGACCGGCGCGGTCTCGCCCTGGAAGCGGCGCTCCGAGGCGGTCTCCGGGGCGTCGTCGGCGGTGCGGCGCAGGTACTTGTCCGGCAGCGACAGCTTGAGGATGGTTCGCCAGGCCTTGAAGTACTGGGCGGGCAGCGGTCCGGTGGTGTACGGCAGGTCGTACTTGTCGCACAGCTCGCGCACCCGCACCGCGATCTCGGCGTAGCGGTTGCTCGGCAGATCGGGGTACAGGTGATGCTCGATCTGGTGGCTGAGATTGCCCGACATGAAGTGCAACAGCTTGCCGCCGGAGATGTTGGCGCTGCCGAGCATCTGACGCAGGTACCACTCGGCCTGCGTCTCGTTGTCCACGTCCTTCTTGGTGAACTTCTCCGCGCCGTCGGGGAAGTGCCCGCAGAAGATGATCGTGTTGGACCAGACGTTGCGGATCATGTTGGCGGTCATGTTGGCCGTGAGCGTCGACTTCCACGCCGGGCCGGTGAGCGCCGGGAAGATCACGTAGTCCTTGAGGACCTGCTTGCCGACCTTCTCGATCACCTCGTCGCGCTTGCGCTCGAACTCCGCGCGCTCGGGGGTGCCCGGCTTGATCCGCCCGGTGGCCACCTTGCCCAGCTCGAGGTGCTGGATCGCCACACCGTACTGGAACATCAGCTGCAGGATCAGGTTGTAGACCGGGTTGCCGAGGTTGAACGGCTTCCAGCGCTGGTCGCGGGTGACGCGCAGCAGGCCGTAGCCGATGTCGTCGTCCAGGCCGAGCACATTGGTGTACTTGTGGTGCAGGTAGTTGTGGGTGTGCTTCCAGTGCTTGGACGGATCGGTGTTGTCCCACTCCCACGAGGTGGAATGGATCTCCGGGTCGTTCATCCAGTCCCACTGGCCGTGCATCACGTTGTGGCCGATCTCCATGTTCTCGATGATCTTGGCCACGCCGAGCAGACCCGCGCCGAGCAGCCAGGCGGGACGCTTTCTGCTGCCGAACAGGATCGCCCGGCCACTGATTTCCAGGCCGCGTTGCAGCCTGATGACATTGCGGATATAGCGCGCGTCCGACTCGCCTCGGGAACTCTCGATTTCCCGACGAATCGCGTCGAACTCCGCACCGAGGGCTTCGACATCAGCCTCGGTGAGGTGCGCGTACTCCTTGACATCCGAGATCGCCATGGTGGTTACACTACCGTAAGTTACGTGACCGTAGGTTGCTGAGTTCGGGACAGATCACGCCGCGGCCTGTGGTAAATCCCTTATTGAGATACCGGCCACGGCATGATATTTCAGGCTGTGCGTGCCCGCATCCGGGAGCGCTTGAGCTCCTTGAGCGCCGCCTTCTTCTCGCGCAGCGCCTGCTTTTCGTTACGCGCCTTCTCCTCCAGGACGACCTTGGCCTCCTGGATGGCCGAGCGCAGCCCGCGCCGCTTGCCCGTGACCGGGTCGGTGATCAGCCGGTTCCGCTCGCCCCAGCGCTCCGGGTGCGGCAGCGTGATACCGATGAACTTGCGCTCGGAGGACGTTTCCGGGGCGTCGTCGGCGGTGCGCTTGAGGAATCGATCCGGCAGCGCCAGTTTGTGAATCGTGCGGAATGCCAGCAGGTATTGCCTGCCCAGTGAACCGGTGGTGTAGGGCAGGTCGTACTTGTCGCACAATTCGCGCACCCGCTCGGCGATCTCCGGGTACCGATTGCTCGGCAGATCGGGGAACAGGTGGTGCTCGATCTGGTAGCAG
Source organism: Nocardia farcinica (assembly GCF_029867845.1). Lineage (GTDB taxonomy): Bacteria > Actinomycetota > Actinomycetes > Mycobacteriales > Mycobacteriaceae > Nocardia > Nocardia farcinica_A. The sequence goes on from NZ_JARWRU010001119.1 coordinate 2,737, forward strand.
AGATTGCCGCTCATGAACGCCATCGCCGGCCCGGCGTCGAAATTGGCGCTGCCGAGCATCTGGCGCAGATACCACTCCGACTGCGTCTCGCCGTCGAGCTGTTCGATGGTGAACTTCTCCGCGCCGTCGGGGAAATGGCCGCAGAAGATGACCGCGTAGGCCCACAGATTGCGCACCAGGTTGGCGGTGGCATTGGCCTTCAGCGTCGACTTCCACGCCGGACCGGTCAGCAGCGGGAAGATGACGAAATCCTTCGCGACCTGCCTGCGGATCTTGCGGCCGAATTCCTTGTTCGGCTCCGACATCAGTTCCCAGGGCGGGATGCCGGCGATCTGTTTCTCGATCGACCAGTCGTGCAGGGCGATGCCCCACTCGAAAGTGGCCGCGAGCAGCACGTTGGCCAGCGGCTGCACCAGGTGGATCGGCCGCCACGGCTCGTCCCTGGTCATGCGCAGGATGCCGAAGCCGAGGTCCTCGTCCTTGCCGAGCACATTGGTATAGGTGTGATGGGAGTAGTTGTGCGCCCGGCGCCACTGCGCCGAGGGGCCGGTCATGTCCCACTCCCAGGTGCTGGAGTGGATCTCCGGGTCGTTCATCCAGTCCCACTGGCCGTGGCTGATGTTGTGGCCCAGCTCCATGTTCTCGATGATCTTGGCGACCGAGAGCATGGCGGTGCCCGCCAGCCAGGCCCAGCGGTTGCGGCTGCCGAAGAGCACGGCGCGCGCCGCCACCTCAAGGCCTCGCTGGGCGGCGATGGTGCGCCGGATGTACTTCGCGTCGCGCTCGCCGCGCGAGAGTTCCACCGAGCGCCGGATGCTGTCGAGCTCATGGCCGAGCGCTTCGATGTCGGACTTGGTGAGATGGGAAAAAGCCTGGATATCGGTGATGGCCACCGCCAGTCCCTTCTGTTCGGGTCGTGCTTTCGAGGGTACGCGGCGTGGTCAGATTTCCAGTGTGCAGTCGCCCGCGGCGGCCGAGATGCAGGTCTGCACCTTGTCGCCGGCGCGGCGCTCCTCGCCGTTGCGCAGATCACGCGCGTGGCCCTCGGCCACCGTCACGACACAGGTCTGGCAGATGCCCATGCGGCAGCCGAAAGGCATCTGCACGCCCACCGACTCGCCGGCCTCGAGCAGGCTGGTCGCGCCGTCGGCGACCACGGTGCGGCCGGTCTTGCCGAAGGTGACTGTGCCACCCTCGCCCACCGCCGAGCGCTCGACCTCGAAGCGCTCCACGTGCAGCCGATCCGCCAGACCAGCTGCCTGCCAGTGCTTTTCGATCTCGTCGAGCATCGCCGCCGGACCGCACGCCCAGGTCTCGCGCTCGCGCCAGTCGGGGAACTCGGTGTCCAGATCGGCCAGGGCGAACTTGCCCTTCTCGCCGGTCAGCCACAGCCGCGAGTCGAAGCCCGCGTGCCGCTCGCGCAGGTCGGCCAGCTCGGGGCCGAACATCACGTCCTGCTGTTCGCGCGCGGAATGCAGGTGCGCCACATCGGCGATGCCGTCGCGGCGGTCCATCGCCCGCAGCATGGAGATCACCGGGGTGATGCCGCTGCCCGCGGTGAGGAAGAGCACCTTCGGCGGCGGCGGGGACGGCATGACGAAACCGCCCTGCGGGGTCTGCAGCCGCACGATCGTGCCCGGGGTGACGCCGCCGACGAGATGGCTGGACAGGAAGCCCTCCGGCATCGCCTTGACCGCGATCGAGATCAGCCGCTTGCCGCCGTGTTCGGGCGAACTCCAGTCCGGCGGGCAGGTCAGCGAGTAGGAGCGCCAGTGCCAGCGGCCGTCGACCAGCAGGCCGATGCCGATGTACTGGCCCGGCTGGTAGGTGAAGTCGAAGCCCCAGCCCGGCCGGATGACCAGGGTGGCCGAGTCCGCGGTCTCCTTGCGCACCTCGACGACGCGACCGCGCAGCTCGCGCGCCGACCACAGCGGGTTGGCCAGATGCAGGTAGTCGTCGGGCAGCAGGGGCGTGGTGATCCGGGCGACGGCGCCGCGCAGCACATTGAGCCGGCCTCCGCGCTCGGCGACATTCGCCGCGGGCGCCTCCAGCCAGTCACGGACATTCTTCAGGACCATCAGTGCTGTTTCGTCTTTCTGTTCGTCCCGCGGCGTTCGTGGGCCGCGGTGAGTTCCCACCGCGCTTGGCCGGCGCCGCGCTGGGCCGGCACTGCCGCCGGATCCGCAGGCAGCGAAAACGACCGGCTCGCGGTTGCACACGTGTGCGCGAGTCCATACGCCCGTGGGGCGAGCCCGCTCACGTTCAGGTTACGGCATCGTAGGTTCTTCGGGGAGGTGCTGTTCGCACTCGCGGGGCAGAGTCCTCGGTCCCGAGCCGGGCGACGCGACCGCCGCCCGGCACCGCGAAACACCCCGCCACCTGGGGCGATCAGCCGCGAGCCCCGGCCGGGGCGCCGCGCGGCCGGAGGAATTTCGGACTCAGAGCAGCTCGACGAGAAAGGGCAGCTCCTGATTGGCGTACCAGGCCAGCTGGTGGTCCTCGGCGTCGCCGAGCACGAATTCGGCGTCCTCGTCGCCGAGATCCGCGGCGTCGATCACCTCGACGGCCTTGGCGATCTCCGGCTCGGCCTCGGCCAGGTCGACATGTGCCGAGGCGATGCGGTCGTAGGGGATCGGCCCGGACAGCTTGACCACCGCGTCGTCCAGGTCGGGCCGCGGCACGGCCCCGGTCACGTCGGCGGCCAGCACCGCCCGCCGGTAGACCGGACCGCCGTGCGCGGACGGACCCGGCTCGGGCGCGCCGTCGCCGGACGGTTCCAGCGCCTCCTCCAGCGCGTCGGCCAGGTCCTCGCGCTCGGCGGCGATCAGCCGCAGCGAGGCGCGTGCGGCCTCGCTCATGGCCACCTCGGCCAGTTCCTCGTCGTCGCCGGAGGCGTAGGCCTCGCGCAGCGCCGGGGTGACCGCGAAGGCGGTGCCGCCGACCGGGAAGATCTCGCGTTCGGTGAGCAGTCTGCGCAACATCGGCACCGTGACCGGAACATAGACGCGCAGCTTCTTCTCCGGCAGCTTCTTCTCGGGCACGTTCTTCTCGGGCACGGACTTCCCTCCCGGTACGGGCTTCTCGTCAGGCACAGGCACCGAGCATCTCCTCCAAGGATTCGTGCACCGCGGCCGCCAGGATGCCGATATCGGCCATCGCGTCGCGATCGCCGTTGAGCCCGTAGTAGACC